>JAJRQA010000007.1 GCA_024280475.1 Alphaproteobacteria bacterium | reverse complement strand
TTTGGCCGCCACATTGGCGTACTGATTGAGCCAGATCGCATTTGGCTCTGTCTCTAACAGATGCTGGATGGTCTCGAGACGCGTGCCCAGATAACCAGTCTCTGGATGGAGCTTGTCGACGACGATAACCTCGGCACCGTAAAGCTCCATACCCTTGATGTTTGAGCGATTTGCTTTGGGGTCTGTGACGCAGATGAAACGATAGCCTTTGGAGGCGCACACCAGGCTAAGGGCAATGCCCAGATTGCCTGAGGACGACTCAATGACGGTCGTCTCTCCAGGTTTTGCGCCGCGGCGCTCAATATCTTCTATGAGGCCCATTGCGGTCTTGAACTTGATCGAACCGGTGATGTGCAGTCCTTCGAGCTTCAGAAATACGTCGTGGCCATTGGCAAAGCTATCGAGGCGATAAAACAGGTCGCGAAAAACCAGTTCAGTCGGTGAATTTATGATCATGGTGCGGGGTCCTCTCACGGTATTTCATAAAATCAGGGACGCAAACGTGAGCCTGAGCGTAAAAAAGTCATGCGCGCTTAACTAATCATTTGCCGCTCACGCGCGAGGTGTCAGTCGTCGCAATATTCGTCTTAGGTCATGCACGCGCCGCTCGATCCACCATCTATTTACGTTTCTGCTGATGGCACGGGCGTTGTTACTCGCGCTCTAGAGCGCATTCTTCTCGATCCTTCGTCATATTAGCGATATTAGCGGGAGGATCTTACTCATATCCTGGCTTTTCTCTTGCAAGTATTTGGGTTCTCCCGACAGGCAACAAAATGAGAACAACGAAGTTGGCACTGGTGGTCTTGAAAATGCTTTTCCTTGTCGTAACTCATTGGCAATGTTCCAGCTATCTTGATTAGAGCTGCGAATAGTTGATGTGATAAACTGTCGCAGGTGGCGTTCTATCTTATACATCTGTAATCAATTGATGAAAAGTAAAAATCGCAAAAACTATTAACCTGAAAAAGCCCATATTTATTGCAATATTTCGCGATTTCGCTTCATTTCATGTTCGTTAATTTCGGTCATATCCCCAAAACCCTGAAAGTATTACCAGCTATGGCTGTTGAGTTTCTACCAAGGTTCCAAAAGATTGAGGACGTTGTAAAATTGGTTGAACAGACGCTG
This sequence comes from Alphaproteobacteria bacterium, assembly GCA_024280475.1. Taxonomy (GTDB): domain Bacteria; phylum Pseudomonadota; class Alphaproteobacteria; order Rhizobiales; family JAKIUO01; genus JAKIUO01. The sequence goes on along the minus strand of JAJRQA010000007.1, from coordinate 10,630 downwards.
CCGCAAGCAAAAAACGTAAGCACAATTGAGAAAAAATTCAAACTGACCCACGACCCGCGCTTTGATCAAACGCCTCGATAAGCCGATAGGAACCCTCACATGGGTGTGGATTGTCCAAGGCCCAGAGCTGTATTATACCATCAGCATGCAATTGCACGATCATCGAAGCAGTGGTCTCAAAGCCGCCATGCATGCAGATGCCGCTTTCATGGTCTTTGAGAATGTTTTGCATACTATCAATAGTGATCTTGCCATTATTTTTAGCAAGATATTGCGCACCCCAATGCTCGCGCGAGCAAGGTTCCACATCTAGTGAGGCGGCGCTGAACAGGGCGGCAAAGTCTGCGGGGTGATTGCTTGATGCCTCCTTATACTCCTTCACGCTCGCACTGCAAAAATCATGTTCTGCCCGTATGGACAAACGGTTGGAGATATTGGCGCTGCCATTGGTTAGCTTCTTTACAACCCAGTTTTTACCAGCGGTCTCCAGCACAAAAGCCTCGCTGAAATCAGCTAATATAAAGCTGTTATCATAGGTAAATCCTGGATCATTTTGTGCGCAGGCGCCCCCCTGCCCGAAAGTCTCCAAAAGATCTGTTATCAGCTCAACGGCAGCGCGCGCTGTGGCTCCTCTTTCCAGTCCAAGACGCACAAGATCCATGCCAAGCAAGGCTGGAGGCCCAGGAGAGGCGGTCGTCCACACCGCTTCATTACCAATCACCACGCCAGCTTCATTGATGCCCATTTCAGCGCCCCACATCCAGTCAATCTTTGAAAGCACAACAGGCAGCGTTTTTGCAACTTGTGGAATATCAATATAGGTGCAAGAGAGCACAGATCCGGCCTCATACCGGCCCATCTCAAATGTTTGCAAGGTTTGGCCTTCTCCAGCTGGCCGATCGCTATTCTTGGCGAAAATCACCGATCCATCGAGGGTCGCGTCGCCAAGCGCAATAAAAGTATCGCACATGTTCTCGCCTCACGCCTTCAGCAATGTTTGCACGAGCTGCACCCAATAGGCGGCACCAAGCGGCAATTGCTTGTCGTTGAAATCATAATGAGGATTATGAAGTTTTGGGCAATCGGGGTCAGTGCCTGTGCCAAGCCAGACATAGCTACCAGGCCTTTCTTGCAGCATGAAGGAGAAATCTTCTGCCCCCATGCTGGGAACGGGGTCGCGGTCCACATGATCTTCGCCAATCAGCTGCGCCATCACATCGGCACAGATTGCCGCCGTCTCGGGCGTGTTGATGGTGGCGGGATAGCTATGAACAAATGACAGCTGCGCATTGCAGCCAAATGAAGTTGCCAGGCCCTCACATAACTCATCAATGGAGGCTTTTAGAGCCTCTCCCACATCAGGATTAAACCAGCGTATGGTGCCGCGCAGATCAACATGATCAGGAATGACGTTCCAGGTATCACCGCCATGAATTTGCGTCACCGTAATGACCCCCGCATCTTGCGGGTCCGTGCGGCGGCTAACGATGGTTTGCAATGCCGTTATAATATGAGCGGCCGCGACCACAGGATCGGTGCCAAGATGTGGCATCGCCGCATGCGCGCCCTTGCCGCTGATCGTTAGCTCAAAAGTTTCATTGGCCGCCATCATGGGGCCTGGACCAACCGCCATGTCACCCTCTTTGAGCGAGGGCCAATTGTGCAAACCATAAACCTGTTCAACAGGAAAGCGTTCAAACAGGCCGTCTTTGATCATCTTGTCGGCGCCGCCTTCATTTTCTTCGGCGGGCTGGAAAATGAAAATAATGGTACCGGAAAAATATTTCGTCTCGGCCAGAATTTTGGCCGCCCCCAACAGCATCGCCGTATGACCATCATGGCCGCAGGCATGCATTTTTCCCTCATTTTTGGAACAATAAGGCAGATTGGTCAGCTCATGAATATGCAAGGCATCCATATCGGCACGCAGGCCAATCACCGGCCCCTCACCATTTTCGAGCACGCCAACAATCCCGGTTGTAGCAAGACCCCGATGCACTTCTATTCCAAAACTTTGCAACTGATCGGCCACGAAGTCGGCAGTATCAAATTCCGTAAATGCGGTCTCTGGATTGGCATGGATTCTCTGACGCCAGCGGGACATTTCTTCGCCAAGCGCATTAGACAATTGAAGTGGTGTTAGCTCAATCATTTCACCTCTATAGCACGATTGAAACCTGGGATGCGAACGAGATCACGTTCCCGTTGCCACCGGCAGATCATCGCGCCCGCCCCACTCGGTCCACGAGCCATCATAGATCCGCGCACCACTATATCCAATGCATTCAAGTGCCAGATAAATGACGGCGGCAGTGATACCAGAACCGCATGTAGTGATCACGGGCTTTGCGGGATCGAAATCCAGTGCCGCAAAAACTTCTCGCAATTGATCGCGCGGTTTGAGCCTTCCTTCATTCAGCAGGTCCATGAACGGCAGATTTAAGGTTCCAGGGATATGACCGCTGCGCAAGCCGGGCCGTCCTTCTTTTTGCTGCCCGCTAAATCGTTCAAAAGATCTGGCATCATAGATTTGATCAGCGCCACTTGTCACACTTTCCAAAACCTGCTCCGCACTCACAATGGCATTTGCAGCAAGCTTGGCATTGAATACCAATGGCTCAATGACAACGGCGCCGCTCTCAACAGCGTGCCCTTCATCGATCCATTTGGGCAACCCGCCATCCAGCACAAAAACCCTTTGCGCGCCAAAAGTTTTGAACATCCACCAAACCCTCGCGGCAGAAAACAAGCCACTGGTATTATAGACGACAATCGTATCTGTATCCGCAATGCCCAGTCCTCCCGCGAAGGAAGAAAAATCCGCGGCGCTTGGCATCATATGAGGCAGATCGGACGGGGCCGCATATAGGTCAATATCAAAGAACACTGCTGCGCCAATATGGGTATCAACATATTCTTTTCGAGCGTCACGCTCGCCGCCAGGCATATGCCAGCTGGCATCGACCAGGCGCAACTGCGGATCATTCAAATGGTCCACTAACCAATCGCTAGAAACAAGGGGGCATTGGGTCATAGGTTAATTCTCTCCAAACTCAAAATATTTCATCTTCCATAACTTCAACACGAAGGCGCTTTGCCGGAAAACCGTGAGCTAGAAGCGCATTTTTTATGGTGTCGGCAAAGGGTCGCACGCCCGCAATATAAACGTCAAATTTTGCCGGGTCTGGGTGATCCCTCATTATCTGTGCCGCAATGTCTTGCGCGGAGACGTCTGGTTGCGGATTGATATAGTTGAAATTTTCAAACGCGTCCTGCCACGATCGACATAGATTATGATAAAAAGAGGGGCTGCTCTTTGAGCCCTGACGATATAGCTCAAACCCTTTGATACGCTCAATCGAAATAGCATGCTCGACCAGCGATTTGACGGGTGAGAAACCGGCGTCATCGGCGATGAACAAGGACGGATTGGTCGACATGTTCTGCAAACAGAACTCGCCCTTAGGCCCCACTAATTCCACTTTCGCGCCGAGCTGTAATCCTTGATAAAATTGGCCAGTCTGCTCATCGCCGCTTCCGCGATGAGCCACGAAATAGAGATTTTGCCCATCGCACGGGCAACTGATGATGGAACGGGTCATGCTCATTCCATCCGCTAGAGTCAGTACCGCCTTTTGTCCCGCCAGAAAACGAAAATTATCAGAAGCCTTCGAGCGCAAATGCAAAAGAACCGTATCTTCGTTCAATTGCTGCAAGCCTGATATGTGCGTTTCAAGGGTTTGCTCCGGCAAATCCCGCGGGCTAGCAGCTTCTCCCGCTTCCAGCGTCAGATCAGTGATGGCAGTGTTGCAGCACATGAGCACATAGCCCATTTTTTTCTCATGGGCGCTCAACTTGTATCCAGGCGTTCTCGTTTCCACCACCTGCCCCGAAATGAGCCGCGCCTTGCATCCCCCACATTTGAAATCATTGCAACCATAATTGACATTAAGACCCGACCTGGTGGCTGCTTCAAGCACGGTATCACCGCCCTCGATCAAAAATTCATGGCCGCTAGGGATAATCTGCACACTGGGCGCAATGATGTGCATCAGCAAATTCTTGGTGAATAAAACCGCCTTGTTATGGGAATGCCTTTGCTGCTTGGTGTCTGCCGGGTTTTGTGCCTCCAGCATCTGATCTTGCTGCGCGTCAAGCTCGCTTTGCTGGCGCGACAATTGCTCAAACAAGGTGGAAATTTTTCCTTGTGCTATTTCCCCCAGATCCCCATCTCTGGAAAGCACATCAAGCTTGTTCACTGCCAACTTCAACAGTTCGCTATTTTGATCAAGCGCCCGCTGGGTCTGCAAAAACAGACTGCTCAATGTCTGCAAGCGACGCAGCAATATTTCAGCGCTGGGTGGATCTCGTTGCTGCCAGTCAAACATCGGTTTTGACTTGGACTTTATCTGCGCGATCTGTTCAAGGGTTGGGTCTGCGTCCAGATCGACACGCGGAAACACCCGCAACAGATCTTCGATGCGCACCTTGCCCTCAAAGGTCGAGAGTTCACCAGAGCCAATTTTTTTCTGGAGTTTGCGGCGGGATACCCCGGCCAGCCGTACAGCTTTGGAAACACTCAATAACTGGGTCATGGCACATGCTTATTGATAAATATTGCAATCTTCGACAAAAAAATGTTTTCAATTGAACCAATCTTATCTCATGACAATGTTTTAGTCCCGTACAATCGATTGCATATTTGTTATTTTTGTTTGTGCGTGAGCAAATAGGTCACCAGCCGCTCGCCCGGATGGACGAGATAATCCTCGATAGGGTTTTCCAGCACAATTTCGACTTCAGGTACTGAAAACGGGGGATGCTCCAGATAAATACCCGAATGATCCCAGATCCTCGTATCCATGCCATGCGGCTTGTCGATATTGGCGGAGCGCAAATGTTCGCGCAAAGGCTGATATTCCGTGATGATGGCATGGGGAACATTCTTGATGTTCGCAAGAATAGCATTGATCTGTTGATTGGAGAGATGCTGTAAAACTTCTCTGATCAAAATCAGATCGGCTGGGGGTAACTGGTCGCGCGTTACATCGAGGCATTTGAAACTGATATGTTGATTGGCAAAATTTTGCTGATTGCGCTTGATCAATGGTTCCACCACGTCAATACCGATATAGTCAAAACTTGGATCAACAATATTGCAACTGACCTGAAAATCTCCGCAACCGATATCCAGCACGCGCTTGATCTGCTTCTCGGCGATAAAATCCTTCACATATTGGCAATAAACCGCATTGCTCTTAAGGGCCGAACCTTCACCGGAGCAAAATTCTCCGGTTTCACCACCCCAACGATTATTTTGATAGATGTCGGTAAACACTTGCACGGGAGAAAGATTGCGATCTCGCGAGGAACGCGCATACCGGTTAAAGCGACGCCTCAATGCGAGAACGAATTCAGGCATCAATGACCTGACCGAACCTTTTAGTTTTTGCATCATCGTTAACAAACGCCATCTCCTGTTTCATGGCGTTTTGATTGCAATAACCGTGCCGAATGCAAGGCCCCTGTTAGCAAGGGCGAAAAGGCATATCGCAAGGGTTAGGATTTTTGTAAAATCGCCACAAAGAAGCCGTCTGTGCCATTATGAGCAGGTGTTAATTGCAGCATGTTTTGCGCCGAAATTGCGGAAACCGGGAGGGGAGCGCTCTGCGCCTCGCTCCAGATCGTTTCAGGAGAAATAAGCGAAAATCCAGGATGGGCTTCAAGGAAAGAGGCGACTTGATCACCATTTTCCTGTGGCAAAACCGAACAGGTCACATAGATCATGCGCCCACCCGGCTTGACGGCTTTTCCACCCTGCTCCAGAACGGCGCGCTGCTCCAGCAGGCGTTCATCAAGTTGCGCCTGTGTCAAACGCCATTTACTGTCTGGCTTGCGCCGCCAGGTACCAGACCCCGTACAAGGAGCATCCACCAGCACCACATCCATCTTGTCGTTGAGCTTGTCGAGCACCCCTTGGTTGTTGGAGGGCAGCACTTTGACATTATGAGCTCCAGCCCGATGCAAGCGCTCACTCATCGGCGACAATCGTTTTTCTTCATTGTCATAGGCGTGAATTTGGCCGCGATTTTCCATCAAGGCCGCCATCGCCAGTGTCTTGCCGCCACTGCCTGCACAAAGGTCGAGCACCTGCATACCAGCCTTGACGCCGGTCAGAACAGACACTATTTGCGACCCCTTGTCTTGAATCTCAAACCAACCCTTGTGATAGGCGTCGAGCATATCGAGCCGTGGACTTTTTTGCGCACCGACAGAGGCAGGAATTCGCACGATATCAGCTAGGTCATCTGGCACCTCGACCTCATATTCTTCGAGCTTTTTCAAGAGGGTTGATCGCTTGACCTTCAGCCGATTGACGCGCAGGTCAATGGGCGCACGCAATGCAAGTGCCTGCCCTTCAGCTATGGAGCGATCACCAAAAACCTGCTCGAAGGAAGGGTAAATCCAGGCTGGCACATCAGCCAGTGCAGCAGGTAGGCTGTCAGGGGCTTGAGACGCTTGCATATTAGCAAGCCCGGCGCGTTCATCATCGCTCAGGGGCTGAGGCGCATATTGGCCGCCATCGCACATATCAGAGAGTTCATCCAGCGTAAAACCCCAACCATCAAGAAACGCGGCCAGCGCCAGCGCGCGAGGTTCACTGCTGCCCATATACGCGGCGTAAGATGTCGAGCGCCGCAACACATCAAACACCAGATTGGCAATAGCCGCTCGGTCTTTGCTACCCGCAAATCGGTTGCCCCTTGCCCATGTGGACAGGACCAGCCGGGCCGGGTATTGCGCTTGCGCATGATTTTCAAGGATAGTGATAGCAGCTTCAAGCCGACCAGCCGGACGCATGGCGATCTCCACGGTTAGATTATGACACTAGGTCATAACGTGCCGCGTATCAATTGAAGGATAGAAAAAAACCCACCTAGCTTGCAGCTACGGTGGCCGTTTTCTTTTTGATTTCACGTTTGATGCGTCGGGCATTTTGCGACAATTCAAGATCACTTGCTTTGAGCAAATATGGATCAAGACCACCGCGATGCTCTACCGAGCGCAGGGCACGTGCACTGATACGCAAGCTGAACGAGCGTCCCAGCAGGTCGCTGGCCAGTGAAACCTGACACAGATTAGGCAAAAAACGACGCCGCGTTCTGTTTTTGGCATGAGACACATTATTGCCGCTCATAACCCCTTTGCCAGAAAGTTCGCACACTCTCGACATGATAATTCGCTCCGTTACTTTTATATCTGGCCATTGATCGCTTGAAAACTTGATCTTGGGTCACTGGCCATATTTTATGACAGGTCATGCACCGCAATTTCGTATTCAGGTTGATTTTGTCATGAAACAAAAAAAACCCGCGAATAACCTCACGGGATAAGCCCTGATATATAGTTGGCCGCGCGGATGCCGTCAAGCCTTAAGAAAGCGCTTGAAACAAAGGATCATTTCGGGCTCGATATCCCAGAAAAATGGCCTCGCAAGCAAAATATCCCCACAAACTAACAGCCACACAATTGACCAAATAAACTTTTAGGGCCTTAATTAACCACGTTTAAGATATACTGATGCAGGAATCACCATCCTGACCACAATATTTGGAGTTTGGCCCTTATGGCTGTTTCTTTTGTCAATATCGCTTCGATCGCCATGAAAAGTGGATCTGCCCTTGTTCTGGGTCTGATACTGTCAACGACGATCGGCCATCAAGCCCGCGCCCAACTTGTCGATTCCAAAGTGCAAGCCACCTATCATATCAAATATAACGGCATCAAGCTGGGCAAGTTGAACTTCAAGTCAACTGTTAAAGGCCGCTCCTATATCATGGAATCCAATACCAAGCTGTCGGTTCCACTGCTTGGCTCCATATTCGAATCTTTGAGCTGGCGCGGTGTCACGCGCACCACTGGTTCTGTGCGCAATCGCACGCCCCGTCCAGATAATTATTATTTTGCTTTCAGCAATGGCAAAAAGGCCGGCAAAGTCGATATGTCATTTTCTGGCAATCGTGTCAGCCGAGTGGTCAGTGTTCCCAACAAGAAATTGTCGCGCGAATATGTGCAGGTCAAAAGTGCTCATCTGAAACGGGTCATGGATCCCATGACCGCAATCATGCTAATCTCGCGCAAGGGAAAATCGCACCGCACAGCCTGTGCAAATACTATTCCGATCTATGATGGCAAGCAGCGTTTCAATCTGAAGCTGTCCTACAAGCGCTCCATCAAGGTGAATCGTAATCAATCGGGTGGATATGCTGGCCCCGTGATTATTTGCCGGGTTCGTTATCAACCGATTGCTGGCTACAAGCCGCACAAAAAAGACGTCAAGTTCATGGCCAAAACCAGGGCCATCGAGCTTTGGCTGATGCCACTACCAAAAAGCCGAAATTATGCGCCCTATCGTTTTGTGCTACCATTGCCTGTGGGTACAGCCGAGGCAACGCTTGCCCGTTTTGATATTCGCAATGCAAGCGGTCGCAAGATCGCACTCGTACGATAATCATTGAGCGGTTATATAAATGGCTCGTATGAAAACAAAAAAACAATATGCCGCGCTACCCTATATTGTTTTTCGGGACCATATCAAAGTGCTGCTGATCACGCGCCGCCGCTCAAAACGCTGGATCATTCCCAAAGGCTGGCCTGAAGAACAGCTGTCCCCTCACAAACTTGCCGCACTAGAAGCCTTCGAAGAGGCCGGGCTCAAAGGTCAGGTTGCCAAAAGATCAATCGGCAGTTTCAGCTATGTAAAGCGGTTCGATGACGAACCAAGCGTGATATGCGACGTCGACGTGTTTCCCATGAAAGTCAGCGCCCAATATCTAGACTTTCCTGAAAAAGGCCAACGTGAACTGCGCTGGTTGAAATTGAAAAAGGCCGCATTGCTGATTGAGGAAAAAGAGCTTGCCGCGCTAATCACTGGCTTCAAGCCAGGCAACAAAAAATCAAGAGCACGGCTCAAAGCCAAAATCAGCGCATCGTTTTAGGACGATCGCCACACTCCTCGCAATAATATGCCATTGTTGTTGTTAATCCCTAATCGCGCCAACCCAAGGGAGCGTTCTTGACCAAAAACCACAACCAGATGTCCCCATTTTCAGCCTCTGCCCAGCATGCAGCACCTGCGCGAAACGTCACCGCCGTTCTGGGGCCCACCAATACGGGCAAAACCCATCTAGCGATCGAGCGCCTGCTGGGTCATGAAAGCGGCATGATCGGCCTGCCTTTGCGATTGCTGGCACGCGAAGTCTATGATAAATTATGCACCCGCACCGCGCCTGAAAATGTTGCCCTGATCACCGGTGAAGAAAAAATCAAACCCGAAAATCCGCGCTACTATGTCTGTACGGTCGAAGCCATGCCGCGCGATATCAAGGTCGATCTGGTAGCCATTGACGAGGTGCAACTGGCTGCCGACCAGGAACGTGGGCATGTCTTTACAGACCGCATCATTCATATGCGTGGCACCCATGAGACCTTGCTGCTTGGGGCTGATACCATGAAAGGGATCATTCAAGACCTTGTTCCCAACTGCAATATTATCTCGCGGCCAAGGCTTTCAAAACTTTCCTATGCCGGACAAAAGAAAATATCACGATTGCCAAGGCGCACGGCCATCGTGGCTTTTTCAGCCTCCGACGTCTACGCGATTGCCGAGCTGATCCGGCGCCAAAGAGGCGGTGCAGCCGTCGTCATGGGGGCCTTGTCGCCGCGTACCCGCAATGCCCAGGTAGAGCTTTATCAATCGGGGGATGTGGATTTTATCGTCGCCACCGACGCGATCGGCATGGGGCTCAATCTTGATGTGGATCATGTGGCATTTGCAGGTGCGCGCAAATTTGACGGCCAGCAGTTTCGCACCTTGCTGCCCGCCGAGCTGGCGCAAATCGCCGGACGTGCGGGCCGTCACCTCAATGATGGTACATTTGGCGTCACGGGCAATGTGGAACCATTTGAGCAAGGCCTTGTCGATCAGCTTGAGAACCATCATTTTGCCCCTCTCAAAACCCTTCAATGGCGCAATAGCAGGCTGGATTTTTCTTCTCTTGACGCTCTGCGTGATAGCCTGACGCTTGCCCCCAGCGAGCCTCATCTTGTAAAATGCCGGATCAGCGACGATTTGCTCGCCCTTGAGGCGCTCTCGAAGGATCTTGATGTGCAAATGCTGGCCAGCGATCCGCCATCGCTGCAACGCTTGTGGGATGTGTGCCAATTGCCCGACTACCGCAATGTATCCCCCCAACAACATGCGGACATTATTGCTGCCATTTACAAGTATATCATGAGTGATGCCGGGGTCATTCCAGAAACCTGGTTTGAAGATCAGGTAGCACATGCCGACAATATTACCGGCGACATAGATACGCTGGCCAATCGTATCGCCCATGTCCGCACCTGGACTGCCGTCTCAAGCCGCGCAGATTGGCTAGATGATCCAAAAAGTTGGCAACAGCGCACACATGCGATAGAAGACCGTTTATCGGATGCCTTGCATTCGAAACTGACACAACGCTTTGTTGATCGACGAACCTCGGCCCTGATGCGCCGTTTGCGCGACAAGGAAGAGCTGTTTGCCGAGATCGACAAGAAGGGTGATATTTACGTGGAGAAACATTTC
>JAJRQA010000154.1 GCA_024280475.1 Alphaproteobacteria bacterium | reverse complement strand
TGACCGGCTGACCCATCTGAATGTTTCCTGTGCTGTGTTTCCTCAATTTGTCTGGCTGCTCTCATACTATCTGGAAATGACAGGCAAAACAAATCCATTGCGAATAATTTCTGTTTAGCAAATGTTCTTATTTCAAAATTTGCGATTCCGGGCTACGCCCGGACCTACTGGTGTGTGTGGCACCACCCCACCAAAACGCCCGCCCTTGTCCTGCTGCGCTTCGGGCGGCTTCGCTTTCGCCCGGCTTCGCTGGCCTGCGGGCTAAAGCCGAAGACAAAGGGTAAAAGGGTAAAAGAGCCAAGGGATACTAAGGTTGCCTCAGGAGGCGAAAGCCCAGGTCGTCGTCGCGGAAACCAGGCGAGCTGAAGTCGCGACCGGCGGAACGCAGGCCCCTCGCATCGTAGTTCCAACTGCCACCACGATACACCCGGCCCGAGCCTTTTTTAGGCCCCTTTGGATCAGTTTGAGAGCCGCTGCTATATTTGCCTTTCCAGTCATGTACCCATTCCCCGACATTGCCGTGCATGTCATGAAGGCCGAAACGGTTGGCAGAAAAACTGCCAACAGGTGCCGTCTTTTTATTATCCCACTGGCTACCGCAGCCATCACAATTGGCCTTGTTATTGCCAACGGAATTACCCCAGCTATATTTCGTCGTGCTGCCAGCTCGTGCCGCATATTCCCACTCCGCTTCTGTTGGCAAACGCCAGGTCTGGCCCGTCTTGCGGCTCAGCCATTTGATGAAGGTCTGTGCATCTTTCCACGATACGTTGATCACCGGCCGCTTGCCACGACCCCAGCCTCTGTCGTTTGGATAATGCGTGCAACCGCCATCGGCAACACAGGCATCCCACTGATCAAACGTCACCTCAGTCTTGCCCATGTAAAAACCACTTACCGTCACACGATGCACAGGCTTCTCATCGGATGAGCAAACCTTACCGCTAACGCAGCCCATGCGGAAACTGCCGCCGGGGATTTTGACCATCTCCGGTTCGATCACCCGGCCGCCGAATTTAGCCTTCAGTTTGGCCATGAAGTCTGGTGATGGCCGCTTTACCATTTCCAGATCAACCGTCTGCATGGCGTCTTCAGCAACGAAGATTTCCTTCTTGCCGTACCATTCATCACGCCCGCCGGTCTGTTTTGTCGCCTCAACGACATATTCCCCCTCGGGCAGTTTTATAGCAAATGTCTGCCCCGGCTTGGCGGGGGAACTGCCCTTGCGCTTGCCGTTGATGAATATCTTGGCGTCGCCAGGCTTGGTGACAATCTTCACCATGCCCTTGCCCGCCGCCAGCGTCTGCGCACCCTCGCCACAACCCGAAAGGGCCAGGGCCGTAATGGCAATCATCGCCACAAAAATTCTGTTCATTATGTTTGTTCCTCAATGTAAATAAGATTTTACCTGTATCCATATATGTAGCCGCGCAGATAGAATATGACCCATCGCTTGCGGTCGGCAAAAGACCCGGCATTCTTCTTTGCGCCTCTCCAGGCTCTGTAGTTTTTGGACAGTCCAGATGTATTGCCGGTTTTGAGATAGCTCCAGACACCGAAATTACCAGACAGACCGCTGGGATCATTATTTTTGCATAGGTTCCAAATTCCATAATTTTTGGAAAGGCCAGAGCAATCACCTGTTTTGCAATAATTCCATAGGCCGTAATCTTTTGAGACCCGGTGGCATGGCAGCGTTCCCCCCATATTACCGCTGGCATCACGTTGGTCCCGTCTGGCAGAGGAGGCACGGCGGCTGGCTTCACGTTCGCGGCGTTGGCGTTGCGCCAGTTGGCGTTCTTCCTCCTCGCGGCGCTCTTTGGCGGCCTTGGCGTTGCGGGCGCTGCTGATAAGGTCGCGCACCGCCTTGACCTTGTTTGGCGCAAAGCCCTTTTGCTCGGCCTGTTTGAGATAGCTTTCCGCCGTGCCAAAGCTCCAACTGCGCGCCGCCTTCTTCGCTTCGCTAAGCAAATCATCCTGCTCGGCACTATCAATCTGCTCCATCTCATCAAAACCAAAATCCGCCATGGCAGGCGGGGAGAGGGCGATGAGCGGCAGGGCGGCGATGGCAAGCAGTAGCAGGAGGGTGGCGAAAGTGGTCGGTTTCATTTCAAGCATCCATATTTTTCAACGTGATAAATCGTCTGCAGATCTAAGGTCATCGCACTAGGCGGAAACCAATCCAAGCTCTATCTGTAGTTCTGTCATAGCTTCGATGGCTGGAAAACATGCCTTGGTAGGTGATGCTAAACCCGCCGCCACGAAGGACTCTGTTTCTGATCGTTCCCGGGAACTTAGGCCCCTTTGGATTCTTCAAAGGGCTCCTCTTGAAATAATGACTGCTGTACCAGTCATGGACCCATTCTGTCACATTGCCTGCCATATCGTACAGTCCCCATTTATTAGCTGGGAAACTACCAACTGGTGCCGTTGTTTTGCTATCCCAGCGGCTACCACACCCTCTGCAATTGGCTCTATTTTTACCAAGTTTATTGCCCCAGTTATATTTGCTTGTGGTTCCTGCTCTGGCTGCATATTCAAACTCAGCTTCAGTTGGCAAACGATAGCTCTTGCCTGTTTTTTTATTCAACCAGCCGGTAAACTCTTGAGTGTCATTCCAGGAAATATTAATCACTGGCCGGTTGCCGCGTCCCCAGCCTTGGTCTTTTGGATTATGTTTGCAACCCCCATCATTTACGCAAGCATCCCACTGATCAAAAGTGATTTCGTATTTGCTCATGTAGAAACCACTTACTATAACTTTGTGCTTGGGTTTTGTTCCGGAGTAGCAACGACCAGAACAACCCATGTTGAAACTTCCCCCTTTGATTTTTACAAACTGTGAATTAAATTTTTTCAAAACAGCCAATGTTTTTGCAGCTCTGACTTTCTTTATTGTTGCTGCCAACGCGGCTTGTTTTTTCTTTTTAGCGATCGCTATTTTTCTTGCCGTGACAGCTCTTTTTTCGTCTGCGGCTTTTTCAGCCGCTGCTTTTCTGGCTGCAGCCGCACTTGCTTCGCGTTTTTTTTGTTCGCCAAGCTCTGTGAGTTTTTCTGTAAGTTTCAGAGAAACTGTTTGCAGGACATCCTCGGCGACGAAAACCGGTTTTTTGGCGTAATAATATTTGAGGTCATCAATATTTTTGCGTACCTCAATCATATATTCCCCCTCGCGCAGCTTGATGGCGAAAGTCTGTCCCGGCTCGGAGGGTGAACTGCCCTTGCGCTTGCCGTTGATGAATATTTTGGCATCCCCGGGTGTGGTGACAATCTTCACCATGCCCTTGCCCGCCGCCAGCACACCGCCTGCATCACCACAGCCAGAAAGCCCCAGCGCCACAAGCGCCGCCAACATCACCACAAATCGGTTCATCACAGTATCTCCTTAAAAATTACCCCGTTTGATCCATGCTTTACCACAAGGGGGGCTGGGCGTGAAAGGTGGTGAATGAATAAATCTGCATGGGGAATGAATATTTTTTGTCGGACATCATTCGCTCACAATCAATCCTTATACGTTCTCGGCTGGGCGCGGTTCTGACCAATACAGACAGTCAGCACCCATGGGGGGCCCAACTCTGATGAGACAAGATGATGTTAGAAATAATAACAAAAATAAGAAGTTGGCTGTGCCGGGCCTTACGCGGCGGTTTCGATAATCTGAGATATGTAGGATCATATGCCGAGAGCTATTTTTTACTCAGCATGATTGCTGCGGCCGGTTTTTTCGGCCTTGTATTTTATATAATGGCGACCCAGCCGGTTGGATTGTTTCCGCCGATGGAAGTTGATGTGGCGGCCTGCACGCAGCTCAAAGGTGAATTGCCCTTTTTGTCCTGCGAGCCGGAAAAAATTGAAAAGGTTTACCAGCTGCGTGACAAGCTCGCCCATCTGATGCGCCCGGTTAAGGTGGAGTGGGAGAATAGCTGGCTTGGCTTTGTAGCCCTGTTCTTGTTGTTGCTGGCCAATATTTCCACCCAGTTGTTTCGTCAGGCTGGTTTTATCGAAGCCCATAACAAACGCAAGCTGGGTGTGCTGCCTGATCCGGTAGGGCAGTGGCAGAAAGAAGTGTATGGTGATCTGGGGCGTTTTGGCAATGCCATGGAGGGTTGGTTTGAAAAGACGCAGGATTTTTTTGAAAGAATAACCAAACCTGTCCTGCCCTTGGAGCTGCCCGAGCCCGAACCGGAAAGACAGGTTGTTGAATGGGTGGAGGCCGAGTTTCTCGCCCAGCTGGACAGCACTATGGCGCAGAATGTTTCAAACCCTGGCTTTAGTGTTCATAATCTGGCTGACGGCGCTGGCGGCATATCGAAAAGCAAACTGACGAGCATTCTGCGCGATCTGCTTGATTGCACCCCCAGTGAATATATCACCTGGTATCGCATGTCTCGCGCCCGGCAATTGCTGATTAAAGGGGGACCCGTTTGCGAGGTGAAAAAAGCGGTTGGTTACAAGAATGACAGATCGTTCCGCGAACTGTTTCACACTCACACCAAGGTGAACCCCAAAGACTATGCCAAACGTCGCCCCGTCTGCCAAAAGATCCCCAAGGTAGTACGAACAAAAAAGGGGGGTAATCGGCCAAACCCGTGAATTGATGCGGGCTGGCGATTGACCGTGGCTCTCTCCTCGTTATGTTTTCAGCACGCGGTCGGAATATTGCTCCGCTCGTTTGCTGGCCCGAAGCTCCCCCAATTAAGACTTGTTTCGGGTCAGCTCACTTAATGAAAAACAAGGAAAAAGACATGAAAAAAATCATTTTATCACTGGCCCTGTTGGCCGCAGTCTCTCTGCCTGTACAAGCGGGGCAGGTTGGCTCTGGCGGTGTCAAGGAAGTTCGGAATAACGGCAATATCTCTGGTAACCCCAGCTATCTGATTACCTGTCGCTCCGGTGGCAACAAGGTGGTGATCCGTAAAAACGGAAAGTGGACAGATGGGCTGGGTTACAGCTTTTCCAACAGCACTTGGAATCTCTCACTTCAGAGCTTTTCTAGCAAGATGTGCTCCTGAGTTCGAGAGTGTAAAAAGAACAAGCAAATAGGGGATTCTCCCCTGTTTGCAAATGTATATATATGATCTATGAATGAGGGTATTGGAACAGTGCAAAGGACAGACATATGAAAAAATTCGCAATTCTAACATTTGCCGGGGTGCTGCTTGGCTCCACATCCGCCATGGCCTGCGGCGTTGCCGGAACAGCCGTCAACAGTGATGGCTCCAAGATTGACGGTTCGGGAACCATCTCCACCAGCTGGAATTCCAAAAAGGCGTTCCCGCGCGGCGGCTCCTATCAGCTCGACCTTGGCAGCGGCGTATGCGGCCAGAGCATTACGGTCTATCTCAACGGCAATCAGGGGCAACAGGTAAGAGTGCCATCAAGCGGCTATGCCCGCGCGAACTTCCGCAGGCGGTAGAAGCGGGCGATGTATGGCAAACGGCGCGTGGGGCGCTGTTTGCCGCCACCAGATAGATATGAAAGGTCGTAGGATGAGGGAATTGATGTTGGTTGCGCTGAGCTTCTTTCTGATGAGCAGCGCCCATGCCCAATCCATAAATCGTAATATAACAATGTATGTCTGGGAAGACAGCAGGCCTCCAACATCAGGTGACAGTGATTTTTATGAAAAAGTGTCGGAGAACCTGAAAACACTGGATAGTAACCTGAAAATCATCAAGAAAATTGCCAAGCGTAAAGGAAAGAAGCTGGTTAGCAAAAAATCATCCCGCAAGCAGTTTTATGATTTGATGAGGAAGCACGGGATACCAAAAAGCTATTTTTTCGACGCGGAAAAGGCGCAGATCATATTGCTGATAAATATGGTAACAAACAATAGCATTGTGACAGGCAAATACAATAGGAGAAAAACACTTCAGGCCAGCGAAACAATGTTGTTGTTTGCCAAAAAACGGACAAGTGTTTTGCGACGCCGCTGGAAAAATCGCAATCAGATCGACGTTCGTCAGGCATTATTAGCACTGGGTGCCGCCTATATCGTTTCAAGCGCAATTGGCGAAATGACATCCGCTGTCAAACATGGAGTAATACCAATCGCCCCGTACAAAGACTCCTATGCAAATGGATTCACAAAATCGTAAATTTGTGATTCACTTCTCCAGACATTGTATTGTGTAAAAAGGAGATATGTCATGGGCAGAAAGGGTGTTTCTCTGCGGGGTGATTTTGACGAGGAAAAGCTTCGCAAGCTGGCTCGCCAGACCAGGGATGGCAAACAGGCGGTGCGGCTTCTGGCTCTGGCCGCGGTCTATGCTGGTGCGAGCAGGACAAAGGCTGCGTGGATTGCTGGTGTGGGGCTTCAAATTTTACGTGACTGGGTACTTCGCTTCAACGCGTCTGGTCCCGAGGGACTTTTGGACAAAAAGCGTTTGCGCAAACGCCGCTTGAATGATGAGCAGCTTGCCGAGATAAAGGAGCTGGTCATCAAGGGGCCGGACCCCGAAAAGGATCATGTGGTGCGATGGCGGTGTGTTGATCTTCAGGCGATCATCAAGCAGCGCTATGGCGTGGAATATCATGAGCGCACTATCGGCAAACTCTTGCACAATATGGGTTTTTCCCATATTAGCGCCCGTCCGCAACATCCCAAAAACGACCCGCAACTCATTGAAAATTTTAAAAAATTTCACTTGTGAGGTGAGGCGGTTAACCTGCATCCTTCCCAGAGGAACAGACGTTGAAATCTGGTTTCAGGATGAAGCGAGGGTGGGCCAAAAAAACAGCATCACCCGCCAATGGGCCACCAAAGGCAGCCGTCCAAGACAGCCCAAAGACCAGCGTTATACAGCCCTTTATATCTTTGGCGCGGTCTGCCCGGAACGCGATCTCGGCGCAGCATTGGTGATGCCTTATGCCGATACCAAAGCGATGCAATTGCACCTTGAGGAGATCAGCAAAAATGTTGCCAGAAAATCTCATGCCATCATTGTTATGGATGGTGCAGGCTGGCATACAACGAGCAAGTTGAAGGTTCCTGACAACATATCCTTGATGGTTTTGCCACCCTATAGCCCCGAACTCAATCCGGTGGAAAATATCTGGCAATATCTGCGCCAGAACTGGCTATCAAACCGTGTCTTTAAAGATTACGACCACCTTCTCGATGCAGCCTGCAAGGCATGGAATAACCTATGCGCCATACCCGGAAAAATCACCCAGATCACCAAGAGAAATTGGGCACTATAGGTTTTGTTAGAGGGCGGTTGGTATAATTAACTGCCCTTGGTTGTCTAATTGCGGTCGTGATGTCAAGCTCTCCAAGGCTTTTCTTCTCGCCGGTTCATGGTTGTCTCCGAAGTCGGTCGTACACATGGACCTTGCCGCTTCATCATGGTGTTCAACGGGTATCGGCTTCTAGGGTATTACACGCGCTTGACGCAGTACAACAGGCGCAGCCAAAAAGGCACGGAATGCTCGATACACCACCCGTCCGGCGGGACGAGAGCCATCGGTTAAGACGGCAAACTCACAACTTGCTCCTCACTTTATCTGCAAACCCTCTTCATTTCGTGGCCACTTGTGCCTGTGGCCAGCGAAATGCCTCGCCCGAGCGCCACATGGCCAGTAAAATAACCGCCAGCTTGCGGGCCAACGCCACCTTGGCTTTCTTGCCGCCTTTTTTATTTTTCAACCGCAAGGCCCAGTCCCTGATCGGATGGCTTTTTTTCACTCTGGTCAACAGCACGTTTGCCGCCTCGAAAAGCGCCGCACGCAAAAGGCTGTCGCCCTGTTTGGAAATACGTCCGGTAAAGTCCATTTCGCCCGATTGATAGCGCCTTGATGTGAGGCCTGCATAGGCCCCGGTAGATCGGGCATTTTTGAACCGGTCCGGGTCATCCATGGTGGCGACGAAGGTCATCGCGGTTACCGGCCCAACGCCCGGCGCGGTCATCAACAGCTGGCAGTCTTTCGACTTTTTGGCCTGTGCCATCATCTCATCATCAAGCTTGCCAAAAACGGCCAGGCAGGCTTTGCGCGCTTCCAGCAAAGGGGTGATGAAGACCGCCAAATCAGGGCGATCAATGATTGCTGCCTCGATCCGCTTTGGCAGCTTGCCTGTGCCTTTGGGCAGCCTGATGCCGAAACTGCGCAACAGACCGCGCATGGTGTTATCGAGCTCAAGGCGCTGCTTTTGCAACTGACGGCGGGCTTTCAAAAGAGCCCGGCGCTGGCGGGCAAGAGGCGACTTGATCGCTACCTCGCGGTAAAAACCGGTGCGCGCCATGTCGGCCAGCATCTGGGCGTCATCATTTCAGTTGTCCTACCGCTGCGCTATTTGAGGACGGCTGTCATCCGTTTTGTTCGGGTTGAGCTTCATGGCGGCATTGGCAAGACGAGCGCAAACACACGATACAGGCATTTTCTTTTCCAGCAGACCAGCGGTCAGCCAGTTCGACATGGAGCCGGTTTCCAGCACGATCCGCTCCGGGCATAAAGTATGCGCCTTGAGCATGGCAAAAATGGCATCAGGATCGCTGTCCACCTTGCCGCGCTTTAGAATTTTTCCCTCGATATCCATAATGCAGTAAGAAGTCTCTTCTTTTGATACATCCAATCCGATATACTCGCTCATGGTCGTTCTCCTTTGTGGTCCTTGGGACGAATCATCAACGTGACCCGATCCCGTATTCTTGGCCCGGAGAGCGACCAACCGCAATTACGTCATGTATTAGGACTCCACACGATCAATAACCGTTGGCCTCCCCATTCTCGCCAGAAAGAACCACTCCACTTGCAAGTCCTATTCACAATCAACAAAAGCAGTTCTCCTGTTCAGCTCCCAATCGAAAGCAGCCGTATGTCGGCGATGAAGCTTTCGAATGACATCAGGTGGGGGCGGATCTCTTCCGGGTAACGATCGTGGAGTCCCTGTGGGACCACAAGCTGGACTTTTTGCTCTACCATCTCATTGAACTGGTTGACCGAGACACCCTCCTGCAGGGTCAGCAGGTGCTTGGTTTCGATCCGGTTGGCCT
>JAJRQA010000153.1 GCA_024280475.1 Alphaproteobacteria bacterium | reverse complement strand
CAATAACCGCCGCCTGCTGGAACCCATCGGATATATTCCGCCAGCCGAAGCAGAAGAGAGGTATTATGCATTGAAAGAAAACTTCGGTATGGTTGCTTGAAACGAAGTAAATAGTCTCCGGGATTCCCGGGACGGTTCAGTTCACATCCCGTATTTTGCGCATGGGCAATCTCTCGTTCGCCATCTGTGCTCCCTCATTGAAAAGGAGCCAAGATAGGTCTCGTTTCGATTACCCAGGGGCGCCAATCAGTCCTCTCCACAGGCTTCACGGCCAGATGGCCATGTCGCCCTGGATTGGGTGGGCCTTTTCAATCGTAATGGGTGGTCACATTGCGCTGGAACAGGTGGCCACTTTGCCCCGGAATCCGCACACATTGAACCAGATTATCGAGTGGCGCGGCAAGCCGCTGAGCATCCGAGTTGATAACGGGCCGGAATATATCAGCGAGCCCCTCATGGCCTGGGCTAAGAAACATCGCATCACGCTTGACTATATCCAGCCGGGAAAGCCGCAGCAGAATGCTTACATCGAGCGTTATAACCGCACGGTGCGCGGCGAATGGCTCGCGCAGAATATATTCGCAACAATAAAGGAGGCGCAGGAGCAGGCCACAAAATGGCTCTGGACATATAACAACGATCGTCCCAACATGGGCATCGGCGGCATAACACCCGCCATGAAACTGAAACAGGCCACGTAGATTCTACAAGACGACCCCATTAAAAATGGGGGGATTACCCACCGAACGCACACACCAGGGAAAAATGTGTTGCGGACGAACGCCGTTTGAAACCATGATCGAAGGAAAGGGTATCTGGAAAGAAAAAATTGTGAGCTAGACGACGCCTGACACAAACCGCCAAAAGACGGTCAACCGTCAGATCAGGTCTGAACTTGTACAATTCAGCGCTGTGTGTATTTTATCGTTCTCGCAGCGCTTCATCCCGATAGCGCAGGAAGGGTGACAAGAAGAACTCAATAATCTTTCGCTCACCGGTTTTAATTTCTGCTTGCACTGACATGCCAGGCGCCAATTTCACCCATTTGTTGCCAACCAATATTTTCTCAGTTTCAATACTTATGACTGTTTTATATATCAACCCACGACGCTCGTCTTGAATTGCATCGCGGTCAAGTCTTTTAACGCGGCCATCTATTAAACCATATTTTGTGAAAGGAAATGCTTCCAATTTGACTTCGACTTTTTGCCCTTCAGTGACAAATCCAATATCCTTATTCAAAATAAATGCCTCAATCTCCAATGGGCTGCCAGCAGGAACGATACGTACTAGGGTGTCAGCCGAATTAACAACCGCACCAATTGTATGAATCGACAACCCGATTATCGTACCATCAACAGGTGCCCTTAGTCGTCGGTTGAGGTTGCGTTTTTCTTCTTTCCGCAGTTGTTGTTCCAAGTTTGCAATCTGCCGCAATGCGCTAACGCGTCGTTCCAGGAATTTGGCTTTAAAATCTGCTTCTACTTCTTCTCTTTTTCTTAACAGGGTCTGTATTTTTGCTTGCACCTGTTGTTCGGCAGCTATGGTGCTGGCGAGTTCGGCTTTTTTCTCGATTACATTCTGGCGCGAGTTCAATAAATTTATTTTTTCTGTTAGCCTCTCGAAGAATAACCCCTCATGCATTTGCAGTCGCTGCTTGAATAAAGGGATTGTATCGCGCAACCTCTTAGCTTGTACTCTTATGCTTGTTAAAGAAGCTTTCTCTTCATTGATTTGCGAACTGATGCTATCAAGCTCGGCATGATGCTTGTCCAATTCGCCCAGCATCATTGTTCTGATCGTTTTGGCCAGTATATGCTGTCTGCTATTACTTGGTTTGAAATTCTCTTGTGCATTCAGGTCGGTAAACGCATTGAATGCCTTTTCAATTTTCTTCCGCTCACCTTGCAAACTCTTTAACTGAGTAGATATCTCTTCGCGGTTGTCTTCAATGTTTGTGCGACTAATTTTGGAAGTAACTTTGTACTCCTTAGTGCGCTCAGAAACTCTTTGTAATTTTTCCAATTTTCTTCTATGAGTGAGTATTTTGTCAATCACGACTTCCAGTTTTGTTTCGTAAACTTTTGAAAGCAGCATTTTAGTGCTGTGGGCATCCAAGCGTGCTTTCATAAGGTCGTAACCAAGGCTTTGTATATTGGCTTGTGTTTCTGTTGGATCCAACTCAATTAGTAACTCGCCCTGCTTCACGCTTTGCCCATCTTTCACGTGAATTGCGCGAATAGTAGCTGTTTCCAAGGATTGAATTACTTTAATACGCTCTCCCGGCACTAATCGGCCGGTGGCAACTGCAACGGTATTGATCGAGCCATAAACTGCCCAGGTGATCGTGGCCGTGAAGAAAAGGCATATCAACAGTATAATCAACCTACCTGCCGCACGCGGTGGCGTCTCCTGAATTTCCAGTGATGCTGGAAGAAATTCCAACTCATCGCGGTTACGAGAGATCTTGCTATCTTGCCTTCGCTGGAGCCCCATATTCTATCCCATAGCCTGTTCAACAAGGCGCGCATAAGGTCCATTAGCCTTGACTAGAACATCGTGGGAGGCGTCCTCGACAATCTCTCCCTTCTCCATGAACAATATTCTGTCTGCATGGCGCACGGTCGACAATCTATGCGCAACAAGAAACACTGTGCGTTGGCGGCAAATATCTCTCATGTTATCTTGAATCAATTGTTCGCTTTCATAATCAAGCGCCGCCGTTGCCTCATCAAACACGAGTATTCGAGGATCGATCGCCAGGGCGCGAGCAATTGCAATTCGTTGCCGTTGCCCCCCAGACAGGTTTGCGCCTCGTTCTTCAATGATTGTGTCATAGCCATGAGGCAATTCTAGAATAAATTCGTGAGCGCCCGAAAGCTCGGCAGCCGCTACAACCTTGTCAAAATGCATTACAGGGTTAGCCAAAGCAATATTATCGCGAACCGAGCGGTTAAAAAGGACATTGTCCTGCAAGACAACACCAATTTGCCGTCGGAGCCAGCTTGGATCCAATAAAGTGGTATCAATACCGTCAACAAGAATTCTACCGGTCTCAGGCACATAAAGTTTTTGAATTAATTTTGTGAGTGTTGATTTTCCGGAGCCCGAGCGCCCCACAATGCCAACAACTTGTCCCGGCCTAACGTGAAGATTTATATTGTTGAGTACTTCGGGAAGGCCCGGTTTGTACCTGAATACAACGCGCTCAAAAGATATGTCTCCTCGAAGTGGAGGTAAGTTGGGCTCGATAGCAGAGGGTTGTATTTCCGGTTTCGTGTTCAAGATGTCGCCTAGCCTTTCAATCGAAATACGAAATTGCTGAAAATCCTGCCATAGCCGCGCCAACCGTAGAATTGGGCCATTGACCTGCCCTGAAAGCATGTTGAATGCCACCAATTGTCCGATAGTTAGTTCGCCGGCTATCGCCAGCTTTGCGCCAAACCACAGAATTAATGCGGTAACAATCTTGTTTATCATTGTCACTGACTGTGAACCGAATGTACCCAATGTTATTGTGCGGAAAGATGACCTGACATAAGCAGCCAATTGCTCCTCCCATCGTTGGCGCATTTGCGGCTCAACTGCCATTGCCTTCAGAGTTTCTGAGCTTGAAACGCTCTCAACCAAAAATGCTTGATTGGCTGCCCCGCGCTGAAATTTTTCTTCCATTCTTGCACGTAAAACCGGTGTAATCATAATCGATATAACGATATAAAATGGTATGGAACCCAGCACGATATATGTCAGTATCGGACTAAAACTGTACATCACGAAAAAGAATACAAACGTAAATCCAATATCAAGTACAACAGTCAAGGCAGAACCTGTAATAAACTCTCTTATTGTTTCTAATTCCCTTACTCGGGCCACCGTCTGACCGGTCGGTCGACATTCAAAATAAGAAACAGGCAAGGCTAAAAGATGCGCATATAGTTTTGCCCCCAACTGGGCATCAATTCGGCTGGTTGTATGGGCGAAAACATAAGTTCTAAGGCCGCCGAGGATGACTTCAAATATTGTGACTGTAATGAGCCCAACAACAAGTACATCCAATGTGGTAAGCCCGCGATGCACCAATACCTTATCGATGACGACTTGAAAAAAAAGAGGAGTAACAAGGGCAAACAACTGCAAAAATAGGGACGCTAACAAAACTTCACTGAAAAGCCGACGATAATGCCACATGACGGGCACAAACCAGCGCAAATTGAACTTTAACGCTCCAGTCGGTGTAGCTGCCCGGCGGGTGAAGACAATCAGCCCGCCACTCCACTTTTGAGTAAATTCCTCCAAGCTCCATTGCGCCGGGGGAACACCAGCCTCTTGCACCAGGACAGCCTGATCGCCGATTTTAGCAATAACAAAGAATGAGCCATCCTGGGCAATCGCGATTGCTGGCATTGCAACACGATGCAACCGCTTAATTTCACTTCTTATTTTCCGGACTTTGAGCCCTTTTGACTTGGCCGCCCGCATAATTGCGCGGTGGTCCATACCTTGCCGCCCGGCATCAAACTCACGCGACAACTGTTCTGGGTTTGGTGAAATATCATGATAGGCGAGCAGAGCTACTAGCGAGAACAAGCCAGTATCAATTTTCTGCTGTTGTGATCTAGAAGGTGGGCGTTCTTTCGCAGTCTTGCCAATTTGGTGTTGCACCCCTTTGCTTGATGCACCCATTAAGTAGATCCCATTCAGGCATCTACCTTTGTTTCAACACCCTGGTCGACATCCCGCCCGGTGAAGACTTGGACCAAACGCTCCCCATTTTCTTTTATGATACGCATTTTGACATTCTTGCCCTTAAAAACTGTTGTTAGAAGATTATCTATCATAGCCTTGCTGACTTCTGGCGGGGCAGCTACGTCAATCAGCCAAATAATGTCACCACTTTTCCATTCTTCCGGACGAAGTTTAAGTGGTTTTTCCAAATCACTAGATAAGCGTTGATCAACTGATGGGGAAACATTGGCCCAAACCGCAACACCGACGGGGAAGGATTGGCCAGTAGTTTCTTCTGGAGTAGCATTGGCAATTGAAAACTGATTGGCCATGAGGGGCGGGATGACCATCCATTCCAAATCCGCCAGATTAAAAAATTTATGACCGGGCGCGCGCATCAATACACTAACGATTTCACCGAAGGCGGCAGCTAAGAGTTTTGGTCCGAGCAGTTCATTGATCTTGGCGGCATTGAGGTCATTCTCAGGCGACGACTTTCCGGTTGGCTCTGCGTCACTTCCAAAGGGGAGATCCTGGCCAGACGATAGATTTTCTGCAGAACCGCTTTCTTGTTCACCGCTATTGGGCGCCAAGTTTTTGTTTTGAAGGTCTTTGCTTTGAATATCTTGGCTTTGAATATTCGGGCCTCGAAGATCTTGCGTCTTCGGTTCGCCGGCTTTTGTCGAACTTTTATCCTTGCGACCGAACATCAATACTCCACTAAAAACTTCAGCGCAGATTGCCGGAACCTAGCCAACAAACGTCCAATCCCAAACACTGGACAGTCATATCATCCGACCAAAACTTTCATCACTTGACGATAATCCGAGCACGTCCGTTGGTCAAGGAGATTCTCAAAGAAGACGTTCTGCGTGGAGCTCTCAAACAGGGAATTGAAATTTGATCCAGAACAAATGACCCCTTACTCTTTGAACTGCCCCGGGAATCCCGGAGACTAATTACTTCGTTTCAGGCAACCATACCGAAGTTTTCTGTCAATGCATAATACCTCTCTTCTGCTTCGGCTGGCGGGATATATCCGATGGGTTCCAGAAGTCGTTTGTTATTGAACCAGTCGACCCATTTTAATGTCTGCCATTCGACCGCCTCCATCGTTTTCCATGGTCCCAGGCGATGGATGAGCTCAGCTTTATAGAGCCCGTTGATTGTCTCAGCTAGCGCATTGTCATAGCTGTCGCCGACACTGCCGACCGAGGGTTCTATACCGGCCTCGGCCAGCCGTTCGGTGTAGCGGATCGAGACATATTGCACGCCCCGATCGCTGTGATGAACAAGCCCGCCTTGATGAGCCGGACGGCGCTCATAAAGAGCTTGCTCCAAGGCATCCAAAACAAAGTCAGTTTGGGCTGAGCGACTGCCCCGCCAGCCGTCGTGTCGAAGACGTGCCAGATAGAATGTTGCGCCGGGCAAAGACGTCGATGGTGAAGGCGACATAGACAAAGCCTTGCCAAGTGGACACATAAGTGAAGTCTGAGACCCAGAGCCTGTTCGGCACTGATGCCCGGAACAAGCGGTTTACCTTGTCATGCGGGCACGGCAACGACTTGTCGGGAACCGTCGTGCGTATTCGTTTGCCTCGCGTACCCCCTGCCAAGCCCATGCGTTTCATGAGGCGAGCAACAGTGCAGCGGGCAACATCGCAGCCCTCACGCCTGAGCTGATGCCAGACTTTGCGATACCCATAGACCTGAAAATTAGTCTCCCATATCTGCTTTATCTTGGGGCGAAGCACGGCATCGCGCTTTGCCCGATCCGAAACAAAGTGGGGATCACGCCTCCTGGCCGTATGTTTGTAATATGTCGACGGGGCGATCGGCAGAACCTTGCAAATCGACTCGTGCTTGTCAGCGCGTCTCCGACACGACCCCAACCGCATTGCGATGCTCATCAATGAAATCTATCATCGTTTCAGTGGGCGGTCGAGTGTCAACGGCGGTTTGAAACTGACCCGGGTATCGCCGATGTGGCAACTTGAATCTGACTCACCTCGTTTTGCCTGATCTGCCCCACGCGTGGGCGGTGACCTGAGACCCAACTTCCCTCCAGTCATAACGAAACGTCCTTGGGGTTGATATTGTCTGTTTGTGGTCGTGATTGCAAGGCTTATGGCATGGTCTTTAAACTCCTCAGGTGTTCTGTTGGCGAGGGATGAATGCGGTCGCGTCTGGTTGTAATCATCGCGCCAGGCGGCCAGCAAGATACGTGCTTCATCGAGCGATGAGAACAGCGTTTCATTCAAACATTCATCGCGCAGGCGCCCGTTGAAGCTCTCAACAAATGCATTCTCTGCTGTGGCTTGCATCATGGCGAAGCCGTGCTCCACACGGACGCGCTATATAATGCCAGTCAACTTTATTGTCCGCGCTCCATTTCAATATCACTGTGCTGGTAAACTCGGTACCGTTATCCGAAACAATCGTTTTGGGTTTTGCCCGCCGTTTGATGATGACGCCATCCAGCTCGCGCGGCACCCGCAAGCCCGGCAAGGACGTGTCTGGAATGAGCGCCAGACACTCGCGGCTGAAGTCATCAATCAGGGACAGGATGCGAAACGGGCGCCCGTCCGTGAAACGATCAGAAACAAAATCAATCGACCAGCGCTCATTTGGGCTTAAAGGCAACGACAGCGGCGCGCGTGTGCCAACCGCCCGTTTGCGACCGTTCCTTTTGCGCACGCTCAGGCCTTCTTCGCGATAAAGCCTTTGAGCCCGCTTTTGGTTCATTGCCAAGCCCTGCTTTGCCAGCAACAGATGCAGGCGCCGGTAGCCGAACCGCCGTCGTTCCAACGCAAGGTTTCGAATGCGCGCGCGATCAGGCGCGTCATCGGGGCGACGGCTGCGATACCGCACGCTGGAGCGATCAACCTGCAAGACCTTGCATGCCCGCCGCTGGCTCACCTCATGCCCTATTTGCAGATGAGCCACCGCATCGCGTTTGGCGGCGGGCGTTACCATCCCCGATCAAGCCGAGGACATGCTTTTTTGAATTGACGTCCCGAAGCATGGCAACGTCCAGCATCGTCTCAGCCAACAATTTCTTCAGCTTGGCATTCTCAGCCTCCAACGCCTTCAGCTTTTTGGCGTCCGACACATCAAGGCCGCCGAACTTGGCTTTGTATTTGTAAAAACTAGCCGGGCTGATGGCATACTTGCGGCAAAGATCGGCGGTGGGCACGCCCGCCTCTTGTTCTTTCAGCATCGCTACAATCTGGGTTTCCGATAACTTACTCTTGCGCATCCGTCGTCTCCTTCAATGGCGGGACGGACTCTACTATAAATTGGAGGAGTTTTCGGGGCGCAGGTCAACAGCAGGGAAGTGTGAGCTGCCTTTGCCAATAGGAGATATTCACTCCGCCTGGCGGGACTCTATCGTTTCTACGCCCATTGGACAGGAGGGGAGAAACAACGCGGCTCCGAGAACAACAAACGCTGATACGGCAAACACAATAAACTGGACGTCGAAACCAAGTCCGATCCCGTGCATTCTCGCGATCAAGGGAACAGCAACCGAAGCCATCCCGAGAGACAGCACATATTCCACCGACACCACACGCGAGCGCAAACCGGAACGAACGAAACGGCTTATCAACCACGTCGTGATGGGTATTTCAGCGAAAAGCATCGTTACCAGAAGAAGGGCAAGCGCCATAGCCACCCAACCGGTCGCCTGCGATAGGCAGACGAGGAGAGCAATCTGCATCACCAGTAGAGTGAGCAAGATCGACCGGGCTCCAAATTTGTCCAGTAACTCACCTACTGGAAGCTGGGCAAACGCGGCGACGGCGAATACAAGCCCTGTCGACGCACCGATCCAGGACAGATCACCTGCGACGTTGGTCAGTCTTTCATCAAAGAATTTTGGCAGTGAGATCGTAACTGCGTTGAAGACGAAGCCGCCAAAAAGCGCTGCCACAAAGATAACCATAAGCACCATGTATTGCGCACGAAGATTGTTCGGGACGGCATCATTTCTTGCTGTCGCAATCTGCGTCGTCGCAATATTTCTTGTACTGCGATACCGCAGAAAAAGAGTGCTCCCGACAGCGACAGACATAATACCGGGCACCGCGAATGCACTCTGCCAGCCAACATGCTTGGCAAGAACGCCTGTGATCACTGCAGCACCGGCAAGCCCCATATTGCCAAATACACCGTTCACTGCCAGTGCCCGACCGGCTCGCTCCCCAAGGTCCGTCACGAGCGCCAGGCCGACTGGATGGTAGAGCGACGTAAACAGCCCAAGCAGGCCGAGGCTGATCATAAGCGAAGTCGGGCTCGATGACAGCGCAACAAGCACGCTTGAAGCACCACAGCCCATGAAGAAGAGGATGATAAGTTTCATCCGGTCGAATCGGTCGCCGAGCCATCCGGCTGGCAATGTTCCGACCGCAAACATCACGTAGAGCGGTGTGCCTAGCACCAGGGCATCCGGATATGCCAGATCCCAGGCGCGGGCAATGGCGAGCGCTGCCGTTGGAAAGATCAACAGGAAGAAGTGATCGAAGAAATGTGCAGTATTGATGAAATTGAGTGCTTCTTTGCGCGTCATGACAGGCCACCATTGGATGTTGAGGCTTGCAAGCTAGGCGTATCAGCGGATACAGTCTGTCGATGCAATGACAAAAACTATCGACAAAATGACAATTCCAACAAAAGTCAGTGTTGAAGGTCTCGCATCGACTTACGAAGCGGGCGCTCACATTGAAGGACACGCGCACGCGGAGCATCAGATCATCCACGCAATCAATGGCGTGATGCGTGTGATGGCCCATGGCGCGACGTGGATTGTGCCACCCGGACGGGGATTATGGGTGCCGGCAAATGTCTCTCACGAGATTCGCTGCATCAATCGCATAGAGATGCGCACGGTTTATATAAGTGGCAACCACCCTGCCATTCATCAAGTCGTGAAAGTCATTGGCGTGTCGCCATTGATGCGCGAGGTTATGGTCCGCTTGGCAGAAGATCGTCAGGAGCTACAGGTCCCGCACCTCACTGCACTTTTACTTGTTGAGATTGCCGCAATGAATGTGGAGCCGTTTCGGCTGCCATGTCCTTTGGACGCGCGGATCGCCCGACTGTGTTTGTTGTTACGTGACCATCCATCGGATCGTCGATCTCTTACCGAGTGGGCCAAATTTCTGGGCCTTTCTCCACGGAGTTTGATGCGCCGTATTCGCTCGGAAACAGGGATGTCTTTTCGAGAACTCAGACGACAAGCGCGTGTGATGGTGGCAATCGAACGGTTGGCACTTGGTCACTCGGTGACAGCCGTTGCCATGGACGTCGGGTTTGATAGTCCAAGTGCTTTCACCTATGCCTTCCGCGTGATTACAGGAACAACGCCTCGTAAATATATGACGTGAAAAAACATCTCCTTTGACGCCATTCTCTTAAACGGGAGAATGTCGGTTGTGGGTCAACAGTGACGATTTCACATCGCCGTTGTTACTTCGGTTCTGCCATCGCGTGGCATTATCCCTTCCGCTTTTTTCGGGCTGAATAGCGGGCATCGCGGGCAGCTTTCTGCTCGGCCACTAGGGCAGTCTGCCGCTCTTCTTCCTCTTGCACCTTGCGTTGTTCGCTCGCCGCACGCTCGCGTTTTGCCTGCGCGTTGGCCGCCTTGAGTTCGGTGCGGCGGGCTTCACGAGCCGTGACGATCGCCTGCCGGGCGGCCTTTCGCTCCAAGACGATGGGGGCACCGGCCGCAGGCCTCGCGCGCAGCTTGTCGATCATTGCCTGCTTCGCCTTCGCGGCATCCTCCAGCCGGTTGCTTAGGCTGTGTCCTTTGTAGTCTCTCATGTCTCTCCTTTGTTTGGCTGTGCTACGGCCAGCTTTCGCCGACGCAAATCTCTCTAAACAAGAACACCGCAGTGTCAAGGGCGCAACACGCAACAGAGCCGCCCGATTGCGAGCGGCTCTGCAGGATCAATATCGATTGTGTCGGATCTGCCTGATCAATGCCGGCAGAACTCGTGTCAATTAACCTTAGGCTTCCTGGATGTTCGCGACTGCGATTTTTCCGTTGCGGCTATCTTCCTCGGTGTCGTAGGCCACTTTCTGACCTTCTGTGAGGCCCCTCATTCCAGCGCGCTCAAGCGCAGTAACATGAACAAACACGTCCTTGCCGCCATTGTCCGGCGCGATGAAGCCAAAGCCCTTTTGATCATTGTAAAATTTAACTGTACCGTTATCCATGGATTTTCCTTTTCTTATCCACCATTACACGCAAACCGATGCGGGCATTCGAGCGCGCACCTGTTTAACTCATCGAATTTTGGGAGGGTTATGAAACGCGCGCTTGGATGTGCCATGGCGTAGCGGCCCGGTAGTCCGGCCAAAGTCGATGATTGCATATAGCCGCTTTCATCCTGCGGCGCAAGCCCAGCTAATTGTTTTCACTCGTCGTCCCGGCCAGAGAGACCCCGGCAGTCTGGTTGCTGCCTCACACACGATCCTGCCCACGTTTGGCAAATGAAATTCGAACGCGCGTCAGTCATTCAAAGCCACCCAAACAGTCAGCCTGCGGTCTATTATTGGTTCTTTACTTGCGATACCGGGTGGCGCAGGGCGTTTCATTTATTGCAGGTGCAAATGGCAGCTTAGGGTCAACTGCGTTCCTAGGGTTAACCATGGCACGACTGTAGTGCGCTGAAAACAGACATTAAATCTTCATTGGCTCCATCCTGTGTTCCCGTAACCCAAAAAGGAGAAAAGCAATGAACAACTTCATCATTCCTTTGCCAGATACAACGCCAACAAAACGCATTCCATGGAACAAGGGCAAAATGATCGGGCCAAAACCGCCACTGAGGCTGAAACATGTTTGGAGCATTCGCACCAGCCTCCAACTCGAAGGTCATGCCCGTGATCTGGCGTTATTCAACCTTGCCATCGACAGTCTCTTGTTTTTGTTCGCCTCCGGCAAAATTACGAGGCAGTAATGTCGTCGGTCGTAGTAAAGAAGATGTAGCCCCAGAGGCTATGCAATTGACCGCGCGATGGTATTTATTACCGCAATTGTTGGGAATGCCGAAGGTTCATTGGGGCAACGAACTGCATGGTCTCAATAGTCCAATGTTGCAAGTAACCTTCTGGGATATACGGTGGACGTTGCTCATCATATTTACATTTTGTATTGGCGAAATCTAAGTCTTGGGCTAACTATATCGCGGCAACTATCTAAAACTAGCTAGGGCCATTCAAGTTGAAATTTCTCGCAGAGTTTGAGGCCAGTGGTTTGGCCGGCAATAGTAGCAACAGCTTTTTTCTTACTCAATATATTTGGCGTGCAGAACTTGGCAACAGCGCGATCTGCGGCTACCTGGTGCCGTTCTGTTTTACGTCCCATCGTTCACTCCTGATTGGTGACGATGAGCCTACAGTTCTCTCTTATGAAATCGCCTCAATCTGTTCCATAGGCGTTGACGTCAGACAGATGGCGCCCGTTTGCGGTGTGATCGCCGCTTCGACAGCCGGTAGATCACCAAACTCCAGATGATCGAACCCGTCGGCAGCAGCGCCGCTGGCGTTCCGGGCTGCCGTTGACATAATGGTAGCGGCGCGCGGCTTTGATCGCGCCTTCAATTGCTTCCGTGCCGGAATTGGTGAAGAAGACATGATCGGCAAAGGTGGCCGCCACCAGCATCTCGCCGAGTTTTTCCTGACCCGCCACCCGGTAGAGATTGGATGTATGCCACAGCTGTCCGGCCTGGGTGGTGAGTGCCTCGATTAGTTTGGGATGCGCGTGGCCGAGCGTGTTTACCGCAATGCCGCTGGTGAAATCGAGATAGCGGGCGCCGTCGGTAGCGATCAACCAGCTTCCTTCACTGCGTTCAAAAACCACATTCTGGCGCGCATAGGTGCCCATGACGGCAAATGAAGGATCGCGGCCGGGAGTGAAATTTTCCTGATGCGCAGACATGACGATAAAACTGACGGGCGTTGTGGTGGCAGATTTGCTGGGCGTTGCCACCCTAAAACAGCAAAAGCCGCCCCGCGTTTGGGCGGCCGCTCCAAGACGGTTAATTACAGCCCGCCTATGAAAATATCAATTGCGGGCGTAAATGGGGCCTTTAGTGAGGGGAGCGGTTGGTGTGAGAGTTTGGATTTTTTGTCTTGTCTTATGCTTTTCCGGGTTTTGATGGAATAATGAGGTTACCCCGCTATTGGATGCATCCAATAGCGGGGCGGAAGGGGACGGATCGTTTTTT
>JAJRQA010000152.1 GCA_024280475.1 Alphaproteobacteria bacterium | reverse complement strand
GGTTTTTTTGTTGCAGCAGAAACCGGCATGCCCTCTATATTGCTGGGTGAAAATGGCGATGGCCTATACGATGATTTGCCGTATTTTCTCGATGATGGCAATCCATGCACTGAATACCATTTTGCGCATAGATCGAATATTTCCACTCATCATAGGTGCGCTCGACGGGGAAATTATTCCCGGGATGAAAAATATTATGGCAATTGCCGCAAAATTTCGAACTGGCATGATGTTCGGAATACTTCGTCTCATGAAACGGTGAATCCGCATTTTTCAATGATGACCGCTTCACGTTTCCAGGATCAAGTATGATCGACGTGTTGCCGTGTTCCAGCACAGCTGTTTTTTGAATATTAGACCCTGAGATCGTATGACAGATATCACATGAAATGCCTTGTTCAGAAAGGGGATCCGCTGTAAATCCACCATGTTTTCCCAATTTTGGATCAAATTTGATAGTCCCTGTCGCCACGCCCGAAGGTGAATGACAACCGCCGCAATGATTGCGCATTTTACCATCGGTCGCTTTTTCCGCCAACGCCCACAAGGCTTGAAAAACCGGATCTTTAAAGGCGTTGGAATGCATCGACCCGTTCCAGCCGCGATATTGCCGCGGATGACACTGACCACAGATTTTCGGGTCGGTCCAATCGTTCGGGGTCAGCTTGCGATGCCCCTTGATGGTTATATAAGAAGGTAGAAAAGACTGCACCTTGTTGCCAGCCTTGGCGGTTTTTGCTGTCGCACTTGCAACTTTTGCGGACTGGTCCGCGACCTTTGCCATCTGATCCTTGGCAGATGTACTATCCGGCGCAAAAATCAAGACGCCAACACATAACAAGCCCCCAAATATATGAGAGGCCAAACGCGTTATCATAAGTATTCCCTTCCCCTTTAAACAATTGGAAAGGCAGTATGAAGTTACATCAAGCTGAACTATTTATTTTTATTATATCTAAACAGACCGCATATTGGAGTGACAGAGTAAGCACTCATTATCTTATGCATCAGCCGCTCAAACTTGATTTATTTTTCACCCTTCCCTAACGCCATAATATATAAACATTCCAAAATGTAAAATATTTATTTTATATAACACTATTATTTACTGTTTTGCTTGCCGCCGGTTTCGAAAGAGGTAACAGTATGATAGTAAAACTTATTGAGTGAGTTCCTATACGTACCAATTCTGTGACTGCGAGGGCATAAATGCTGAAATCCAAATTCCTGACCATCTTCTTTCTGTTTGCCCTGACCTTGATGCTTGCGCCAATGCACAAACAAGCACGCGCCGATGGCGGGCCTTTTGTCACCAAAAGCGTGGAGGGAAATTTCAGCGAGGTTTATGCTGGCTTGAAAGATGTCATTGTCGGCAAGGGCATTAATATTGCCCATACACTGGGCGCTTCTGAAATGCTCAATCGAACTGCCCCGGCGTTCAATATCAAGAAAAATGTTTTTATCAATGCTGAAACCGTTGAATTTTGCAGCGCCAAAATCTCGCACAAGCTGGCGGCGGCAAACCCCCACAACATCATTTTATGCCCATTTACGATTAGCGTTTACGTACTCACAGATGACCCGAAAAATGTGCATCTGACCTACCGTATTCCCGTGGCCAACAAGGGATCTGAAAAAGTTGTCGGCGAGATCGTGCAGCTTCTCAAAGAGATTGTTACCGAAGCAACAGACTGGTAGATCGCGCTAGCTGGCTTGTGTTTCCAGCCATTGCGCCAATTGTTTCTCGGCCTTTTTTAACTCATCGTCATTGATCAGCCCGCGCTGCAGGGCAATCGATACAGCTCTGGCCCGCGGATTAAAGGCATCCATTTGCTCATCGCTGATCGTCGCCCGGTCAACACCCAGTTTTTGATAGAGCAATTTCAGGCGACTTTGCACACCGCGCCTCGTCAAATAGCGTCTTTGGGCAATCATATTGTCGGTCAAACCAAGAGCAATATCGTACATGACTTCATATTCGGCTTCCGAAATATGTTCGCTGCCGGGCGTGCCACGCGCCTGCACGGAACGCACTTTAGGATCAATCCAGCACTGGTCGCCATTAAACACGAAATCAATGGCCTGACGCAAAACCTGCGACGGATTACTTTTCAAAACATAGCCATAAACGGTCTCTGGCGGAATGATCCTGCTGAGCGCCCGCAAATACACTTCATCATGATATTGCGACCAGAACACAATGCGCGCATGGGGCTTTTGCTGCCATATTTTTCTACCAAGCTCCACCCCGTTGAGCTCTGGCATCTGTAAATCACTGACAATACAGGAAATGTCGGTTGAATTGACAATCTCCAGCGCCTCGCGACCATCACGGGCGATATGCAAATCATATTCGCTCATTGTGCTGGCCAGAAATTCGCGATCGCGCGGATTATCTTCCGCGACAATAATCGACAAAGCATGTTGAATACTCAAAGCTCGCCCCCCTCTCCCACGGCGTCCATCAGCTCGATCACCTGCAGCGGCGTTTCAAGTTCAAAACGGGTGCCAGCACGAAAGTTTTTCGGGCGACCCCATCTGATATGTGCGCCAATCAAACGGGCGCGCGTGCTGATATTTGCGAGGCCTCGCGACAAGATGCGGTTGCGCTGACGCGGATTAAACCCACCCCCATCATCTTCGACAATAATATGCAATCTGTTTGCATCCATCGATAAGACGATCTCACATCGCATCGCTTTTGTGTGGCGGACAATATTATGAACGATCTCGAGAATAATTCGATAGAGATTGAGGCGCTGCACATCACTCAAACGGCTTTCATCAAAGCGTTCAGCGCGCAATGAAAATCGGGGCTGCTCGACATTCACGAGCTTGTTATCAAGATAATCACGTAACGACATCTCCAGCCCCAATATATCAAGGGCGGCAGGATGCAGGTCATCAATGATGGCCCGTATAGCTGCGGCTATGTCATCCAGTGAACCCTGCGACCGATCAAGATGCGCCCTGATTTTTTCAGGCTCCTCAAGGCTCTCGCGCATCGACGAGCATTGGCGCGCCAAATGGGTCAGATCAGACAAAACCTGATCATGCATGTCCATAGCAATCCGGCGCCTGTCGGCCTCGATCCCAAACAAGGTTTTGCGAGTGCGCCCTGTCGTATCAACCTCGCGGCGGAACAAAGACATCAGGCCAGCTCCAAATCCCAAAAACAAAAGAGTAATGGTCGCGCCCTTCAACGCCAGAGACGTTATTTCGCTGCGATATAATTTTGGCTGCACCTGATCAAGCACATGCCAGTTGGTGCCTGCAATTTTCATCGTAGAGAGCACGTTGGAAATATCGAGTTTTTCGGTGAAATGGCGCA
Organism: Alphaproteobacteria bacterium; assembly: GCA_024280475.1. Taxonomy (GTDB): domain Bacteria; phylum Pseudomonadota; class Alphaproteobacteria; order Rhizobiales; family JAKIUO01; genus JAKIUO01. The sequence continues at coordinate 14,120 of JAJRQA010000152.1, read as the reverse complement.
TGCCCTCCTCGTCGACCTGAAATAATCTGGTATTTTTCATGTCGGTTTTAAGAGCGTTGAAGCCATCACTTTTTGATTTCTCGGACAGATACATCTGGTGGCCGGAAACACGACCATGATTCATCAAGCGCACGACATGCTTGATATCGAAACTGACAAAGAACAGGGCTGGCACGGCCCCTGCCAGCCCATATCTTGTCATAACATCGAAATGATATTTCGACTGACTGGAAAACTGGTGCATATAGATCTGCGGCGCCATATGTTGATCGGCAAAAAACTTCAGATCCCGGCGGCACTTGGTTTTCAATAAAGGATCAGAGCGCTTGAGCAATGGTGTTCCAGCCAAATTGGCAATCGTGAAGGCGAAATGATCTGGAAAATAGCGCCGCACCTTGTCCCGTAAAATATCATAGGCTTGGCGATCATCGGGCTGGCTCGCCAAGCGGGCCAGCAACAGCGCTTCTTGTTGCGCAAACAACCCAACGGAACGGCGCAAAAAACTGATCATATGGGAAATTTCGTTGGCCGTGTTCTTGACTGACTGGTCAGACAAGGACGACTGGTGCGCGGCAAACCGGCGATAGCTATCAAAACTGAACCAACTCACAAGCGAAAACACCGCCAGCATCAACAGGCTCAAAAACAAAGTTGCGTAGCGATTTATAAGGAGGAACATTTCCAAGCCCTGATTGATACCGATCAACGTGAAGCACTATACTACAACACTCCGCAACCGTGCGTGAATGTGCAAATGCACAGTCTTCTTAGCGTTAATGGCACACAACACAATGTCTTAACCCATCTGTTCGTGTTTAAGGATATTTGCAAGACTTGCGAACGATCAAAGCCAACACAAAACACTTGCGCATACAGACATATCGATCGTGTCATTTTGTATTGCCCCCCACCTGTTTGCTGCTGGCTTTGATCAATTTACGCAAACGCTTGAGGAGACATATCATGAAAATTAAAATGGGCTTGCTAACGGTCGCTATGATTGTGAGCACCGGTGCCAGCGCAAAAGTGCCAGGCCCCCTCGTATCGACGGATTGGCTCTCCAAAAATTCCGCTAACGTTGTGATGCTTGATATCCGCAAGGACACCCCTTCATATTCCGACAAGGGCCATATTCCCGGGGCCAATCTCGTCGCTTATAAAAAGCTCAATGGCAATATGACGATCAATGGCGTGACCCTCAAGCAGATGGTGCCAAGCGCAAAAGCCTTTGCGGCACTGATGAACAAAAGCGGTGTCAAAAACGATAGCTCCATTGTCATCATCTCTCGCGGCGAAAAACCCGATCATGTCTTTCAGGCCACACGCCTCTACTGGGTATTCAAATATTACGGCCATGATGATGTTGCCCTGCTGGACGGTGGCACCGCGCAATGGGTCAAGGAAAAACGCCCCATGAGCAATGATTTCGCCGAAGATGTTGCGGGCACTTATAAAGCGGGCGCTGCCCATGACGAGATCCGCGCCACCACGGATCAAGTGGCCATGGCCTCCAAGGACGGCTCCGCAAGGATATACGACGCGCGCGGCCTCGATCAATTTGTCGGATTTCGCTACAAAAAGGGCTTTGTCAAAACAGCCGGCCGCGTCCCCAATGCACACCTTGCCACGAGTTCTATTTTTCTTGCCAAAAAGGGACCAAAAACCTTTGAATCCATGGACAAGATCAAAGCTACTTTAGTGACTCTCAAAGCGGATGGCCCCTCAATCGCTTATTGTAATTCCGGGCAATATTCGAGCGCCCTTTGGTTCATGATGCATGAACTTGCCGGTAATAAACAAGCCAAACTGTACGATGGCTCCATGCACGCATGGACCCAGACAGGACACGGCACAACCCAATAATCTGGTCAACAGATTTTGGGTAACTTGGTCCGGTGTGGTTTATTGTAAGTTGCCATGCCGGACCATTTTATTTTGCACTATTTCAAAGGCAGTATGAGCTTGAAACGTGCGCCCTTCTGACTGGCTTGCAGGGCAATTGAACCGTGATGATTTTCGAGCAGTGATTTGACGATACCAAGACCAATGCCAGTGCCGCCGCTATCTCTTCTTGTCGTAAAAAACGGATCGAATATTTTTCTGGCATTGGCTTTCGAAATACCATTGCCGTCATCCGCGAAGATAACCTCGACATATTCCCCCATCGGTTCTATTTCAATCGTGATCTTGCCAGCACCGTGCTTTTGCGCATTGTCGATGAGGTTCATGAAAATCATCTCCACCACTTCTTGCGACATGCGCACGATCAGAGCCGAGCTTTTGGCAACATGGATCTTTAAACCTGTTGATTGATGTTTCTTTGACAAGCTATCAAGCACAAAAAACAATTCGCTTGTTTCCGCACTTGGCGTAAAACCATCCGCCTGCGCCAGCTCAAGCAAACGAGAGACCAGGGTTTTCAAACGATCACTATCATCTTGTATATTGGTCAAAAAGCGCGCGCGCTCATCAGGAGTCATCTCCTCAAAATGTTCCCCCAAAAGTTCGGCCGCTCCGCGAATGGACGTCAACGGGGTCTTTAACTCATGGGAAACATGGGTGGCGAAATTTTTAATATAGTTCGATCGCTCATGCAAGGAACGGGCGGTATCTGAAAAACTGCGCGTCAATAATGCCATTTCTCTGGTGCCCGGCAGATCAATCGGCTCCAGCGCTTCCTTGTCCCCGGCTGAAATTTTCTTGGTGCGCTCGATCAAGCGATAGATGGGGCGCACAATGGTCCAGGAGGTAATGAGCACAATGAATAAGGTCATCGCCAACATGCTAAGCCCCGCCAGTATCACCTTGGTTTTCTCGGCATACATATGCTTGAGAATACTCTTTGGTGTGCGCGACAGATAAACGGCGCCCCATAAGTGATCATTTGAAATTATGGGATATACCGTAAAAATGCGAATACCGGTGCCACGACTGATCGAAGCAATAGAAGGGGGGGGCTCGTCCGAAATACGCTGACGGATAACGCTGGTATACTGTCCGTTGAGAGCCCCGACCACTTCGATCACATGCGCAAATGACAATCCGTTTTCATTGGCCCCCGCGATCACCGTGCCGTTAAAATCGAGCACCCGAATGCCAGCCAAGGTCGTTCTTTGAGCCTCAAGCAACATGCCCCCAATATTCAAACCCGCTGCAATCGCAGCGGGATCTGCGCGATTTATTGGCAAGCGTCCATCAGGGCGCTTGGGATAGATGGCGCCCGTTGCCAGATCAAGCTTTGGCGCGAGGGGTGTATAAAAATCAACGGAGGCTTTGGGTGGGGGATTTTCCAACACACGACCATAATCGCCTTGCGCTTTGTCTTCAAGACGAGCACGCAATTCACGCTTGTACATTTCGCCAATAAAAACCGATTGTGAAATCAGTTCGGCCTCTGTTTCAGCGATCAGCTGATTCTCGTAAATGCGAAAAAAGAAAATACTGCCAAGCGGCAAGATCAACACGGTAAGGTTGACGATGAGCAGGATCACCCAAAGGCTCAAGGGCAGAATACCAAGCCGCGTTAAAATGCCTTTCAATCCGCTATACCAGTTTGAAATCATGTCATCGCTCGGCTTTCATCACTTGAAGAGCTATTGGACCCACCGGCAAGAACCCTGATCATTTGCAAGACCCAAGACGATAACCGATCCCATGCACGGTCTCGATAAGATTATTGCAGCCTAAAGCTGCAAACTTATTGCGAATATGTCGGACATGACTGTCAATCGTGCGATCGGAGACATGAATATTGAGATCGTAGATTTTATCGATGATATTATTACGATCAAAGGCCCGCAATGGTTGGTCCAGAAAAGCCTTGAGAATGGAAAACTCTGTGGCAGTCAGTTGCACATCTGATGTTTCAAAACGCACCCGGTGCTGGCGCGGCTCCAACACGACGCCGCCATGAGACAGGGGCTCCTCACCCTGCGTTTCTGGCGCAACAAGCGTCGATCGTTTCAAAATCGCCTTGATGCGGGCCACCAGCTCACGCACGCTGAACGGCTTGGTGACATAATCGTCGCCGCCGATCTCCAGGCCAAGGATACGATCGATTTCTTCATCACGCGAAGACAGGAATAGCACCGGTACTTCCGACGTCTTGCGTAGCTCTCGGCAGACCTCAAGTCCGTCAAGCTCTGGCATGGATATATCCAGCACAATGAGATCAAAATTATGGGCCTTGATGCGCGTCAAGGCATCTTGCCCATCAGCAGCTGTCACGGTTTTCATGCCCGCTTTGTCGAGTGCGAAACTGATGATCTCCAAAATGTGGGGATCGTCATCAACGATCAATATGGTGCGCGTCATATTTTAATCTCAACAGGTTTTGCATTCATCAAATTCCAGAACCATTTTAGCAAACTCTCGACCAGCCAACCAGCCATGATGCCCAGACTATAGGATATAAAGCTAACAAACATTATGACCGCCATAAAAACCGGCATATCTGTGCTGCTGATGGCGAGGGAGGTGAGGTCAAACTTTCCCAGTTCAGCGCCAAGCGCTGCCACGCCTCCAAGCAGAGCGATATTTCCCGATGGCTTTCTGGCAAAAAAGAACCCCATCAGCAGATAAATCATCATGCCCCAGGAAATATAGGCCGCAAACATTTTGACAGCTGGCGGATAATGGCTCATTGCCGATATCGTAAACGCGCCCCATAGAAGGGCTGCCATCAGCAACAGATTGAGCAAGCGGCTATGATGTTTTTGTGATTTGGTTTGAGACATTTTAATTCCTTTCACTGAAAGGCCCTCTCCCCGAAAAGGGAGAGAGCCGTTGTCGTTTCATCTGTTGGTTCTTCTGTTCCAGGCCATAGCCGATACCATCATCAAAACCAGCAGGATCATGGCGCCAATGGTATGAGGTTCAGGGGCGCTGGATCCAGCAAATCCAAAATTTTGACCCGAGCCGACCAAACCGTTCAGCGCGACGATGCGTGTTGGAGAGGGTTGCTTGATCATCAAGGCTTTGTGCTGGACCGGAAGGCGGCCAGGGGTCGGCTGTGCGGCTGGTTTCTTTTTGTAGGCATGTTCGCTAACGCCCTTCACCTGATTGAGCGGCACCTGCGCATCAACGGTTGTTTCAGGCTGCTTGTTACTGATTTTTTCCGACACGGCCACAAAGCTGGTCCATTGGCTCATCAGGGAATAATCCAGACCGAGTTTGGTCACCAGCTGTGTGAGCTTCGCGTCTGTTTCACCCCCAATGCGCATTTGCTGCGGGCTCATAAGGTCGCGCATATGGTCGGCGATTCTGGTACGGGCCCATAAAAGTGGCAAGGCGCTGGTCTGCTCCTCCAGGTTTTGCGGGATCGTCAAGGTCAACGGCATGCTGGCTTTGCGGCCATTGCTCATGCCCTTGAGGATAACCGTATGAGTACTCCCAGCCTCCAGCGGTTGCGAAGATTTTGCCATCAGGCGCAGACTGTCGCCCTTGAACAGATCGGGGATCTGGCTGGGGGTGATGTCGGCCGCTTTAAGTGTGCCCCAATCAACTTCAATATCAGTAAGCAGTGGCGCTTCAAGGCGTGCCGCCAGTTCAATCGCCACCTCGTTGACATCTTCAGTTGGATCAATGAAACGAGCAAAGCCGCGTCCCTTGCGAGCCATCTGTGACAAGAGATAGCGATTGACCGATGTGCCGACACCAAAAGCGTAGATCCGTGCCTCACCAATTTTTTGTGCGATCAGATTGAGCACCCGTGCCTCATTACCGATATAGCCGTCCGACAAAAAGGTCACGATGCGTAGAGTATCGCGCTGTTGCGGCGCGGCAAAAGCACGCTCAATGGCCGCCGGGATATAGGTCCCTCCCCCTGCCATCAAGCTGTTGACATATTTGATGCCCGCCAGCTTGTTAAGCATGGTTGCCTGCACCGGGCTGGATGAAAACTCGCCCGTATCGGAGGAAAAACGGATGACCCGAAAATAATCGCGCGAGCGCAAAGAATTGATGGCGTGGCGCATAAAGGTCTTGCTGGCTTCCATAGGTTGCCCTGACATGGAGCCAGATGTATCCAGAACGAAGACCATTTCACGCGGCGTAATGTCCTTTTCAAGCGGCGCCTTTGGTGGTTCAACGAGCAGCGAGAAAAAATCACCGCGTTGATCCTTATGGGCCAGCAGGCCGGCCGCAACCCGTCGCCCCGCCAATTCATAGCGCAGAACGAAATCGCGATTATCAATGGTACGCTTGGCCGCGAGCGTCAGTTTCTTTTGCCGCCCATCTCCCTCGATCAACAAAAGATGCGTTGCGCTATGGACTTGTTTCAAGGGGAAGGCAGCTTTTAGATCAATCTGGATCGATACCCGGTCTTTATTGATAACATCAGGGATATGAAGACCACTGACCTTGGGATATTTGGGCGCCTTGCCAAACGACCATTCCCCACTTTTAACGGGCGGCATTGGTTGTTCTTCGCGCACCAGCCTGGGAGTTGGTTTTACCGTTGGAATAAAGCGCGGGCCGACCACCAGCGGCACAACCAACTCATAAGCGCCATCGATACGCGGCACGGCCATGGCATATTTTAGCGTCACCTTGACCGGTTTTCCGGGCATCAGATTGGCCAGCTCCTGGGTGAACATATTGGGGCGATGCTGGTTGAGCAGTGCAGCCGTTTTGCCTGCTCCTTTGGCTTTTTCATAGGTTGCGCGCGCCTCAACTTTTTTCTTGATCACCGCTGTGATGCGTTCATCGCCAATTTCCATTTGCATGAAATGCACCGCCGCATCCTTGTTAAGGGGAAACAGATAAGACGCGTTGAGCGGCACTTGGGTGGGATTGAGAAAGGTCTGAACAATCGTTACTTGCGCCAGATCCCCTTCAATGGAGGCGGAGATATCACTCTTCAAGGTCGGGAAATAAACTGACTTGCCCTCGATCACCGCTCGAATGGTGCCACCGATCTCGTCGCGCGGTCGCTCGATGGCAAAAAATGCCATGGCGTCTGCTATCGCAAACAAGCTAATGACAAAGGTCAAGATGACCGTGCCCAGAGGTGTTAATTTTCGTCGTTCGTACATTTGAATAATCTCCTGTTGGTTTATGGAAGGGAGGCAGTTTTTGTCGGCGTGCTGGCAAGATCAAACGCGGCGATCACCGCGGCATCAAATTGCTGGCGAGCGCGCGGGGTAATCTGTGCGGGAGTGATGCGCTGAATGGCGGTCCAGGTGCTGCGCGGATTTTGCATCCAGCGCCAGACAGCTTCAGAAATATTGGTAGTAATAAACCCGCCATCGGAGACAAAGCTCACATTAATCAAATAGGCTTTTCCCTGTTGCGTCGTGGCGCGATAAATGGCGGATGGCACCGGGCTATGACGGACCCCCAGATATTGCACTTTCATGCCAAGGCCGCGCAGACATTCGTCAGGGGCATGCAGATGGCGCAAGGGGGCAGAGGTACGCACCACCAGCAATTGATGGGGACCATAAGAGGCTTTTTTCGCCGAACCGCCATATTTCAGGAAATAGGATTTTTCTTTGGCCAGCAGGGGGACGGGGCGCGCATTCATCCCCGCCAATTGCATCGGCAGCTCTATATTAATGGAGCGCCTTGCCACATCAATAGCCTTACGCGGCAGATTGACGATGACCAGCGCAACCATCAAGAAAGCCAGCGCAGGAAGCGCGCGGATGGCCCGCACTTTGGGCGCTGGTTTTTGCTCTAGCCACCAACCATCTTGCTGTAAACGATCAGGAATGAAATGGCGACAGCGCTCATCGATACTGGCAGCGGGCCGGTTTCTGGTCACCCCATTCGCCCAGATCAGCAGCGGCAGGATACCCAGCGCCAGAGCGATCAGACCAATTATATCGTGCCAGGGTTGTGCCATCACATCGATGCCGAAAAAACTCAAAGGGCGGGCAATGCCAATGGCCAGAACACTGATACGCATCATATTGGCAAGCAGGCCCGCCGTCAGCGTCAATAGTCCGCCAATCAGCATTTGCTTGATGGTTGGCCGCACTAGAGAGGACACAAGAGCAAAGCATAATAGCAGCAGTAAAATAGAGCGCGCTCCCGAACAGGGAAGATCGACCAGCACATCAACCCCATCCAGTACAATGCGCACGCCGTAGCATTTCAACTGATCGAACAGGCCACCAAGCATCAAGCAGGCCCCATCAGCTGAAATCGATTGCAGCGCATAGCCTATGGTGCGTTGCGCAATACGCTCCAGCGGCAGCGAGAACGCAAAGGCAATCGCCAGCCAGCCCGGCGACAATTTGCGCGCTCGCGTTCCCAGTCCGAACAACAGCCCCAGCGCATACACATCGAGCACCAGAGCCAGCGCGCCAATCGTATTGATGGCCAGCACCTGGCCAAGCAGGCGCACAAGGGCTGTCACGCCCAGCAAAGCAAAAGCGGTTCGTTGCTGGCGGGTGTTTTTCGGCAGCGTTTTTGAGCTAGCAGCACTCCAGACAAAAAGCCCGGCGACCGCCAGAAATATATAAAAGCCCTTGCTGTCATATGAGGGCTCCAGCCAGGTATTGACCAGCCATTTGACCGGTTCATATCCAAGCACCGTCGCCGCCAGAGCGAACACCAGCATGGCCGGGAGATGTTGAGAAGAACGAGCGTTAAACGCCCGCATTTTTGCGACTGGCGAGCGAGGGAATATATCGAGAAACTCTGAAGCTGTTTTTATCATCATGGAACACAAGATGACAAAGTCCCATGCAAGGCGCATGGCGCGTAAAAGGAGCTTTGGATGAATTATTGTGGAGATTATGTGCAGAGCACCGGACAATTGTCGCAAATCTTCAAGACGCATCAGATGCGAAGGGTTACAAACCGGTCCTACAAACCCTTTTTGGAGATATCACATCATGCAACTGGCCTACACTATTCTTTATGTTCAAAATGTCGAACAGACGCTGACCTTTTATGAAACTGCCTTTGATCTCAAGCGTAAAATGCTGCACGAGAGCGGCGATTATGGCGAACTGGACACGGGTGCAACAACCCTGTCTTTTTCGTCCCTTGAGCTGATGAAGAATATGGGCAAAAATCCGCGTAGCCAACGCGCTGGCAATCCCAGTTTTGAGATCGCTTTTACCACTACTGATGTCGAACGAGCCCTCAAAAAGGCCCTGGCAGCTGGCGCCGAGCTGGTGCAAGGCCCACAGGACATGCCGTGGGGTCAGACCACCGCCTTTGTCAATGATGCAAACGGCTTTCTCGTAGAGATCTGCACGCCGATTGGCGACGCATAGCCGGCATTCGCCAGTTGTTGCCTGTGTGATGAAGAGGTTTTCAACTTGGCAGGTGTGATCCCCAGCCAACGCCGAAAATCGCGGCTCATATGAGCCTGGTCCGCATAGCCCATAGAGATGGAGAGCTCGGCAAATGATCCAACTGTCTCCAGCGCCAGCGCGGTTTTTTTTACCCGAGCCAGTTGCAGCCAGAAAACAGGAGGCCTACCAGTTTCTTGCTTCAAGAGGCGTTGCAGGCTGCGCGGGCTGACACCAAGTATCGCTGCTGCATGAGGAATATTGTTCGCCTCAAAAGCCAGACATTCCAAAGCCTCGGCAACCGATCGGGAACGGCGCGTAAAAACCTGTAACCTGTCACAGATTTCTTCTTGCAAGAATTCCCTGCCGCTCAAGCTTGCCAGCAATTTTCCTTCATCAATCCTCGTCCCTGGCAATAAGCGAAATCCGCAATAGCGATCCCCGGTTTCCATCTTGACCTCATTTGTCCTGTCATCAAGGTCAGAAATAAAACAGCATGGTCGCTCGCCCGTGGGATATCTGAAAATTAGATCGCGGCAACCATCAGGGATGATCGGCACGTGCATGCTCTTGGTTGCATGGCTGTGCCAGATTTCCAAAACAGTATCGCTCATCGAATTATTCTCGCAAAAATCAAGTGCCGCAAAAGGTGGCGCGAACCACTTCATGAGGTTTGGGCGGCCGGGCATAGTGGGCCGCATCTGGCTGATCGTCGAAGGGATTGGCAAGCACTGATTGCAACCTCTCGAACGGTTCCAGATCCCCCTGGAGCGCCGCCTGGATCATTTCTTCAATAAGATGATTGCGCGGAATAAAGCCCGGGTTTTTGGCCCGCATGGCTATTTTTCGTGCGGCGTCATTGCTATTTTCAAGCACCAGACGCTTGCGCCACTGCGCCAGCCAGTCATTGAGCGAAACTGGTAGATCAAACAGATCAAGCATCGCTTCATCCTCATCGTTGGCGATCTTAGACAGATTGCTCAAGCTGCGAAACGACAAGGTAAAATCGGCGTTATTCTGGGCCATCAGATCAAGCAGTTCTTCGATCAGGGCGTGGTCCCCCTCATCCTCTTCCTTGAACCCTAATTTTTCTCGCATGCCTTTGAGCCATGCCTCTTCATAAATTTTTGTATAGGCTTCGATCGCCGCTTTGGCACTACTAATGGCGCTGTCTTCATCATCGCCAAGCAGCAGCAAAAGCGATTGCGCCAATTGAGCCAGATTCCATTGGGCGATACGCGGTTGATTGCTATAGGCATAGCGCCCCATATGGTCAATGGAGCTATAGACCATATCGGATTCGAAAATATCCATGAAGGCGCAAGGCCCATAATCAATGGTCTCGCCGGTGATCGAGCAATTGTCAGTGTTCATGACGCCGTGAATAAAGCCCACTTGCATCCAGCTGGCCACCAGTTCTGCTTGTGCCTTGACCACACAATCGAGTAAAGCGCGATAAGGGTTTTCGGCGCGAGCGGCCTTGGGGTAATGACGGCTGATCATATAGTCGGCCAGGATCTGCACGCCGTCTGTATCGCTTTTTGCAGCGAAATATTCGAACGTACCAACCCGCACATGGCTTTTGGCAATGCGTGTGAGCACGGCTCCAGGGTCCATATCTTCGCGCCTGACCTGCTCGCCAGTAGTCACAGCCGCCAGCGCCCTCGTGGTCTTGATGCCAAGGGCGCTCATGGCTTCGCTCACGATATATTCGCGTAAAACGGGGCCCAGCGCAGAGCGGCCATCGCCAGAGCGCGAAAAAGGCGTGCGCCCTGATCCCTTTAGTTGCAAATCAAAACGCTCGCCGTCCCCGCTCAAAATTTCCCCCAGCAAAATGGCCCGCCCATCTCCCAATTGTGGTGACCAACCGCCAAACTGATGCCCCGCATAGACCATGGCGATAGGGTCAGAGCCAGCTGGCACCTTATTGCCCGCGAAAATTTCCACGGTTTCTTTAGATGATAGTTTTTGCGGATCCAGACCAAGCGCTCCCGCCAGCTCAACATTCACGCCAATCAGCTTTGGGGCGCGCACCGGTGTTGGATCGAGCCGGGCAAAAAATCGCTCCGGCAAGCGTCCATAACTATTGTCAAAGGTGAATAAAATCCCATGATCGTCTGGTCGGTTCATCGAACATCCCTATATTGGTTTTTTTCTCGCCAAGGCCCATAAGATGGTTCCGCGACCCTGTTGAAAAATCAATATGTTTTCACCTTCACATTTCTTCACTTTGAGGTGTAGTGTGGCGTACAGCCCTGTAAAACCATAGCGTACTGACATATAGATCTATTTGATCGAACAATAAAGACTGCGAGAAAATGTTGAACTAAACACCATCAAATCATCCATTGAGGGACCATAACATGAAAGCTTCTGACCTTTTCGTAAAAGCGCTTGAACGGGAAAATGTTGAATATATCTTCGCGGTCCCCGGCGAAGAAAATCTGGACTTTCTGGAGAGTTTGCGTCAGTCCGAGCAAATCAGGCTCATATTGACAAGGCACGAACAAGGAGCCGCTTTCATGGCGGCGATTTATGGTCGTTTAACGGGGCGCGCCGGTGTTTGCATGGCGACATTAGGGCCAGGGGCTACCAATCTTGTCACCCCGGCAGCCTATGCCCATCTGGGTGCTTTTCCCATGGTCATGATTACCGGCCAGAAACCCATCCTCAAATCCAAACAGGGCCAGTTCCAGATCATTGATGTGGTGCGCCTGTTTGAACCGATCTGTAAGATGTCGAAACAAATCGTTCATGGCAATACCATTCCCTCACTGGTACGTGAGGCCTTTCGCATTTCACAAGAAGAGCGCCCCGGGGCCGTGTTGCTGGAGCTGCCAGAAGACATCGCCGCCGAAGAAACCGACGCCAAACCCTATAATCCTATTGAACGCAGCTATGCGGGAGCGCGCTCTCACGCGATTAATTCTGCAGCGCGATTTATCAAGCGTGCCAAACATCCGCTGGTGCTGATTGGCGCTGGTGCCAACCGCAAAGATGTACGCCATACCCTGCGTGATTTTGTCGAGACAACCGGTATTCCCTTTCTCACCACCCAAATGGGCAAGGGCGTGATTGATGAGCGCTCGGACAAATGCATTGGGACAGCCGCCCTGTCTGATGGCGATTATATTCACTGCGCCGTGGACCGCGCCGACCTTATTATTAATATCGGTCATGACGTGGTTGAAAAACCGCCATTTTTCATGGAACAAGGCGGCACCAAAGTCATTCATGTTAATTACAAATCGGCGCAAGTTGATGAAGTTTATTTCCCCCAATGTGAAGTCATCGGCGATCTCGCCAGTTCAATGGAGCGATTGCGTGAAGCCATTGGGCCGGTCGATGCTGATTTTGAATATTTCTATAAGGTACGCGACGAGGTCAACAAGCATTTGCTGGAAGGCACTGATGATCCACGCTTCCCGATCATTCCCCAAAGAGTGGTCGCCGACATTCGCAAAGTGATGGGCGAAGATGGCATCATCGCCCTTGATAATGGCATGTACAAACTCTGGTTTGCACGCAATTACAAAGCCTATCACTCCAATACCGTGCTGCTCGACAATGCGCTTGCAACAATGGGAGCGGGCCTGCCATCGGCCATGATGGTCAGCATGCTCAAACCCAAGGATCGTGTCATGGCGATCTGCGGTGATGGTGGCTTCATGATGAACTCACAGGAAATCGAAACCGCTATTCGCCTGCGGCTCAACCTTGTTGTGACCATTTTGAACGATGGCTCTTATGGCATGATCCGCTGGAAACAGACCATCGCGGGGTTCGCTGACTTTGGCCTCGAGTTTGGCAATCCCGATTTTGTCAAATATGCCGATAGTTACGGCGCAACCGGCCATCGGATCACCAGTACCGATATGCTGGTGCCCACACTAAACGCAGCATTTGAAGCGGGCGGTGTCCACATCGTCGATATACCGGTCGATTATTCAGAGAATAAAAAAGTGCTGATCGATGAACTCAAGCAGCGCGCCTGTTTGATCTAAACACCAGCAACTTCCTCAACGTGTCATTCCGGCCTTTGCCGGGATGACCACCTCTCCAACGAGCAAAAAATAAAAGAGGTCTGTACAAAATGGACAAATTAACCGTCGTCAATCCCTATGACCTCAATCCCATTGGTGAAGTCTCGCTTGTGCCTTGGTCGACGATCGATGCCTATCTGCATGAGGCCAGTACCCTGCATAAAAACAAAGGCAATTGGCTGCCTGCATGGAAACGTATCGAGATCCTCGACAAGCTGGCGGGTTTGATGAAAACACAAGAGAGCGAACTGGCTTTTCTCATTGCCAATGAGGGCGGCAAGCCGCTGGTCGATGCTCGCATCGAAGTGGCACGCGCCATTGATGGTGTGAAGCTGTGTATCAAGGCGCTGGGCGAAAACAAGGGCCAGCAAATCCCCATGGATTTAACGCAGGCAGGTGCTGGCCGTCTTGCCTTCACCACTCGCGAGCCTATCGGCCCGGTGGTTGCCGTCTCGGCGTTTAACCATCCGCTCAATCTCATAGTCCATCAGGTCGGGCCAGCCATTGCCTGTGGTTGTCCGGTGCTCGTCAAACCGGCAGGAGACACGCCCCTGTCCTGCCTGAAATTTGTCGAGCTGGCCTATGAAGCTGGTCTTCCCCCAGAATGGTGCCGCTTCGTACCGTGCGACAATGATGTTGCCTCGCAATTGGTTACCGACCCGCGCACCGCTTTCTTCTCCTTTATCGGCTCTGGTCGGGTTGGCTGGATGCTGCGATCCAAACTTGCGCCAGGCACGCGCTGCGCCCTTGAACATGGCGGCGTTGCACCGGTCATTGTCGATGGAAGCGCAGATATCGCCAGCATGATCCCGGCCCTCGTCAAGGGCGG
>JAJRQA010000151.1 GCA_024280475.1 Alphaproteobacteria bacterium | reverse complement strand
TGGGAACGATAACAAATTCAAAACAGGCCGGAGGATTGCACAGATTGGCGGCCCGCAGGGTTTCCTCATCCTCCTGCTCGAAGATCAACTTGATATCGAGCTTGTCGCGCGGATAGTCGAGGGCCAACAGAGCCTCGATAAGCCCCTCCACGACGCGGTGCTCGCAAAATAATGGCACTAAAACCGTGTAAACCGGCAGTTCAGCGTCCTGATATCGTGCATATGCAGGGCTCTTCACAAAAGAAAGCGACGTTACCGCGGCCAGGCGCAGCAAATTACTACATAAAAACAATATGTTGAGCATACCCCCCAACACGTAAAGCGTACTGACCGGCTCCAACACTGTGCCCCAGGCCAGTAATCCTAACAGGAATGACAGCACAATTTTTTGACCATAGGTGGTTTTGTCGCGTGCACTCAATCCCTTGTGCTTTTGCGCCAATCCATAAACCGCATGGTCAAGGCGCGCAGCCTCTTGATCACTGTGCAGCAATTTCAGTTTGAGTTCTGGAGTGATCAGTATCAAGCGGTCGCGATGGACCTCACCGCTACACAAAAACAGCTGCGTGGTGCGCTCATCATAATGAAGCGCATCCAGCGCCACATAAAACTGGCCGTTATGCGTCAGATTGATCAAACCGTTTTTATCGCCCGCAATGCTTTGGTCGCGGCGTTCAAAATCAGTGAGATGATCAACTTCAAAACCGGCAAGATCCAAAGGGTCGCACGCACAAGAAAGACCATGATGAGCGGCCAGCTGGCGCACATAATTATCTCTGGAAAGAATACCTTGCGAACACAGAACATGCGAAATATGAGTGTGGTTTTGTACGGCCTGCACCCGTGCAGTCGCCAAAACAGAGGGATCAATACCTGCCTGATCCAAAAAGCCGGGGACCCCAATCTCATCGCGACGCGGCACATTAGTGCGCGCTGGTTCGCCAGATTGTCCTTTTTCCAATGTCACAAAATACCCTGCCCCAACGCGTCAATACATATTTCGTCAGTATAAACAGTTTGATGACAAAATCCATCGCTGGATTTACAGAGCAAGGTCTGGTAGCGTCTGGCAAGCACAGGAGTTCGCAAAATCAATGAAAGTACAACTGCTATATTTTGCTTGGGTACGTGAAAAAACGGGGCTTGGTGCCGAACAGTTGGAGCTTCCCACCGAGTTGAAATCTGTCGCCGATCTCATCCAATGGCAAAAACAGCGCGCTCCGCAATTTAGCGAAGCTTTTGCAGATGAAGACGCGATCCGCGTCGCCCTTGATCAAGAGCATGTCAGCAATGACAGCCCCATTGCCGGCGCCAGAGAAATCGCTTTCTTTCCCCCCGTCACCGGCGGCTAGTCATCAAGGATACAGCCTTTTTGGCGCCCATGGCTCGTCAATGCTGGCCCGCTGAAACAACAAGCGGTCATGCAGACGAAACGGGCGGTCGTGCCAGAACTCCATTTCCAGCGGCTTGAGGCGAAAGCCTGACCACCAGTCAGGTCTTGGCACCGCGCCAATTGCATATTTGGCGGCAAATTTCGCCACTTGTTTTTCCAACGCAAAACGGCTTTCAAGTTCACTTGATTGCTTTGAGGCCCAGGCACCGATGCGCGAACCTCGGGCCCGGCTTGCATAATAAGCGTCTGCCTCTTCGTTGCTCACCAGTTCTACCGGCCCGCGCAAACGCACCTGACGGCGCAAGCTCTTCCAATGGAAATTCAGCGCCGCCTTGCCGCTTGCTTGCAACTCCATGCCCTTGGCGCTGCCCCGATTGGTATAAAACACAAAGCCTTGGCTATTGGCGTCTTTCAGCAGCACGGTCCGCAGGTTCGGCATGCCGTGCTCGTCAACTGTCGCCAGCCCCATGGCATTTGGATCATTAAGCTCGGATGCTTGCGCCTCGACCATCCAGCGCTCGAATAGCGCAAGCGGCTGCTCTTCCTTGGAAAAATCAGGAGCCTGGGGGGTGTCCTCATAATCTGGACTTTTTATTTTGGTCATATTGGATCCGAATCACTATTTCTTAACCATAAACTGCAACAATAGACGTCAGTTGTATTCGAGTATGTCTGTCAGTTGTTTGTAGTAGTTGAAAGGTTTGTTGTCATGCGTTTTGACCCGCGTTTTGCAAAAATAGAATTTGGCTTGGCCGCTCTCTTGATGGTGACCCTCATCGCCTTCACCACCAGCGCCCGCGCCACCCCCCTCACACATAGTGACCAAAGCCCGCTTGTCAAAGGGGCTCCC
Organism: Alphaproteobacteria bacterium; assembly: GCA_024280475.1. Classification (GTDB taxonomy): domain Bacteria; phylum Pseudomonadota; class Alphaproteobacteria; order Rhizobiales; family JAKIUO01; genus JAKIUO01. The sequence continues at coordinate 16,125 of JAJRQA010000151.1, read as the reverse complement.
AAGATCGATCTGAATTGGTCGGACGCTAAAAAGCCGCGCAAGATGACCCTCACAAAATTGCGTGCCAAGCTGCGACCTGCCGATGCATATGCGACCCTCAACGCTTTGCTCATCGCGCTTAGCCGGGTTGGCGATGGCCAGACCTATATCTGGGGGCGCCCCAAACGTCAGCTGCGCGCCTTCATCACACCCACCAGTTCCTTTCGCAACAAAAAGGGCACGATCTGCCGCCAGATCATCGTCTCCCTGGCGCTTGGATCCTATATGAAGCGGATTGAGACCACGGCATGCCGTGCCAAAGATCGTAGCTGGCAATTGCAGAGCTAGGTCCCGGTTTAGCCATTTTAAACGATCCAGAGGGGACGAGATGGACTTGACCATCTCGCCCCCTTCACTTATCTGTCCCCTATGTCCTTGAAAGAAATCATAACGGTCCCGGACCCCCTACTGCGCAAGATCAGTGATCCCGTTGAGCGCGTTGATGCCGACCTGCGCAAGCTGCTCGATGATATGCTGGAGACTATGTATGATGCTCCCGGCATTGGCCTTGCCGCCATTCAGGTGGCCGTACCGCGCCGTGTGCTTGTCATGGATGTGTCCCACGGCGACGAAGACAAAAAACCTCTCTTCTTGATCAATCCGCAAATTATCCGCTCATCTGATGAGATGCGTGTACATGATGAAGGCTGTCTGTCGATACCAGAGCATTTTGCCGAGATCGAGCGCCCGGCCAGCGTCCTGGTGCGCTATATTGACCGGGACGGCAAGCAGCTTGAAGAAGAATTTGATGACCTGCTAGCAACCGTTGTGCAGCATGAGATCGACCATCTCGATGGCAAGCAATTCATTGATTATATTTCGAAATTAAAGCGCGACCGTATTGTGCGCAAACTCACTAAAGACCGCAAACGCGCTGAAACGCTGGTTCTTTAGAGCCAAACCCGTACCACAACTTTGCCGCGACCTTTTCGACCTGTGGACGATTTGACCTTGTGCTCATGGGAGCTTTGTGATGTAACCCCCGCCAGCAATGGCGATCTCGTATGACAGCGAAAACGCCCACCGATCATACATCACAAACTGATGTCCATACGAGTATCAAAGGTTTAGTTATGAAAACAATCACGCAAATTATTGCCACGGGCACAGCGCTTTTCGCTTTGCTTGCGGGCGCCACCATCGCATCGGCTACCATTCGCGCATCAGATCTCACCGAAACAGCCGCGATCAGCACAATAAGCAAAACCGATCCCGCTTCGATCGCCCTTGTACAGGTCGTGACGCAGGCGCGCTATATCGAAACCAGAGGAACAAAAAGACGCAGCATCAAGTCCATTCGCGCCCATGCAATCCGCGAAACGCTCGGTGGACTGGATGAGCTTCGTCCCTACACCACAAATTATAAACGTCTTAAATCAGCCATTCGCAGCTACTGGAAGCGCAATGTCAAACGCCCAAGCACCAAAGCGCTGGCCAAAACAATGATGCGCTATGTGAAACGAGGCGATAGAGAATTAGTACGTTCAGAGGTCTATTCCGGTGCTGCAGAAATCGTTGCCGATATCAAAAAAGCCCTCAAACGGCGCTAGGTCAGACTTTTCGAATGCTCATGGGCAGGTTATAACGGCCCATGAGCAAGCAATTACCCACCCTTTTGATCACCGGCTTTGGCCCCTTCCCCGGGGCGCCGCAAAATCCCAGCCAAATCCTTGTAGAGGCTCTGGCGGAGCAAAAGAACACCGGCGCGATCAACGCAAATATCATCTATGGGCTGTTGCCAACACACTGGCAAAAACTAGGCCTTGCACTTGCCCAGCTGTTCGCAGAGCACCGACCCGATTTTAGCGTGCATCTGGGCTATAGCGCCAATTCCCCCGGCTTTTGCCTGGAGACCACAGCCTATAATGAAACCTGTGCCCAGCCAGACGTCGATGGTCATGCCGGGTCTTGCGATCCTGTGCTCAAAAAAAAGCCCTTGCAGCTTACAAGCAATCTCCCCCTTGAGATAATTGAGCAAGAATTGTCAGCAGCTGGTTTTAACGCCATGATCTCCAATGATCCCGGGCGTTATTTGTGCAATATGTCCTATTATCTCTCCCTCGCCCGCTCGCCTGCTTCCCTGTTCGTGCATATCCCGGCCCTGAAAACCAATGCAGGGCTGGCTCCAAAAGGACATGAGGGAGACAATCATCTTTCTTTGCGCGATGCCTGCAATGGCCTGGTGGTAATTGCCGGGTCCCTAACAAAACCCTAACAAACTCCTCGCAATTTTAATCAAAATCTCCAGATCGTGTGAACCCTATCTTATTGTCCGTTTGCTATAGTCGGCCTCAACAATACAAAGTGGCAAAATTTCTCAAAATGTCGCTCTTAAAATCTGGCTTGAGCTGTTCGGGGACTATAAATGCTTAAAAAACTTCTTCTTGTTGGTGCCATCATCGCGGTGATCCCTCTTGAGCGGGAAAATCAGGCGGATCTTTATGATGTGGCCAAGTCGACGGTGGCCGATATTATGGGGTTTTGCGACCGCAATTCCGGTGTCTGTGAAAAAGGCAATGCGGCCATCGACAAGCTGGCAACCAAGGCCGAATTTGGCGCCCGCATGATGGTTGATATTGCCAAGGAGCAATCAGGAACAAGCTCGGACGAAGTCGCGCAACTGCTGAAAGCCACTAATTTGTCGCGCGGTTCAAGCCGTCCACAACCCGCGCCCGCACAAAGTACTGATCGTTTTCCAACCTACCAGAATAAACAATATAGCGATCATTACGGCGTCACCAGCAATACGCTAAGCCCCACCGATCTCAAGCCCGGCTGGCGTGGCAACCGATAAACCCCGAAATAACTAAATCCAGATATGCGGGACCTTGCCTGCTCTTTCTTCCATGAGAGCAGACTTTTTTGTCTCAAAACTGTTTCCAACCAGCAAGATTGTGCTTTATGGATAGCTTTGATGCAATTACGGGACGATCTGCAAATGAGCTATGATGATATTATTGCCGATTTTGAATTTCTCGATGAGTGGGAAGATCGCTATCGCTATGTGATCGAACTGGGGCACAGCCTCGACCCACTGCCCGCTGAAGCTCACAATGAAGCCAACAAAGTACATGGCTGCGTGTCACAGGTCTGGCTGGAAACAATCGTTGAGAAAAACTCTGAAGGCGATCCCGTACTGCATTTCAAAGGCGATAGCGACGCTCATATAGTGAGCGGTCTGGTGGCCATCATGCTGACCTTGTTTTCAGGACAAACCGCCAAAAAAATCATTGAAATCGACGCCAACGCCGCGCTCAAACAGCTGGGCCTTACGAAGCCTTGACGCCGCAGCGCTCCAATGGTCTTGCTTCCATGATCCAGCGTATTAAATCTGATGCCCAGAGCGCTTTGTCCTGATTTCATTTGACCATTCCATCATAAAAGAGAGCCTTTATGACGACCACATCCACAAAACCACGCGCTGATCTAAAGGCCAACACCGCCGCTTTTGAGCGCCAATCCTTTATCAAGCCCACCGGCTTTCGCGAATATGATGCGCGCTGGATTTTTGGTGAAGAAATCAACCTGATCGGCATCCACCAGATCGGCCTTGGCATGGCGGAATTATTCAGACGGCGCGGCGTACCTTTACGCATAGTCGTTGGCCATGACTACCGCTCTTATAGCTCTTCCATCAAATATACCTTGATCTCTGGCCTGCTGGCGGGCGGCATGGAAGTATTTGATATTGGTCTCGCCCTCTCCCCCACCGCCTATTTCGCCCAGTTCGATCTGGATGTTGAAGGGGTCGCGATGGTCACCGCCTCCCACAATGATAATGGCTGGACCGGCATCAAGATGGGGCTGGACAAACCGCTGACTTTTGGCCCAGACGAAATGTTGGAGCTCAAAGAGATCGTCCTTGCCGGTATTGAAGATGGCCCTGGTGGCGGCAGCTATCACACGGTCACCGATATGTCCGAGCGCTTCATCAAAAATCTCACGGACCGCCCCGCTCTCAAACGCAAGCTCAAAGTCGTTTGCGCCTGTGGCAACGGAACGGCCGCAGCCTATGCACCGCAAGTATTGAAAGCCATTGGCTGCGAGGTCATTGAACTCAATTGCGATCTTGATCACAGTTTTCCAAATCATAATCCCAACCCCGAAGACATGAAAATGCTGCACGCCATGCGTGACGCGGTGCTCGAACACAAAGCCGACATTGCCCTTGGCTTTGATGGCGATGGGGATCGTTGCGGTGTCGTTGATAATAAGGGCGAAGAAATCTTTTCCGACAAGGTCGGCCTGATGCTGGCACGCGACATCTCGAACAAATACAAGGGCGCGAAATTCGTCGTTGATGTCAAATCAACCGGCCTGTTCCTGACCGATCCCGTCTTAAAAGAAAATGGCGCCACCACCGATTACTGGAAAACCGGCCATTCCTATATCAAGCATTATTCGCACAAGCATAATTGCCTGGTGGGCTTTGAGAAATCCGGTCATTTCTTCTTTAACAAGCCGCTCGGATATGGCTATGATTGCGGCCTCACTTCTGGCCTCGCCGTGCTCGATCTGCTCGATCATAATCCAGAAAAAAGCATGAACGACCTTTTTGGCGAACTGCAAACCAGCTATCAATCGCCCACCATGTCCCCCCATTGTGCCGACGAGCTTAAATATGGCGTTGTTGATCGCATCATCGCACATTTCCAAAAACTGGCTGATGATGGCGGCCAACTGGCCGGGCAGGAGATTAAAGAGGTCAATACCGTCAATGGTATCCGCATGGTGCTGACCGACGGCAGCTGGGGACTGGTGCGCGCCAGCTCCAACACCCCGCAACTGGTTGTCGTCGTCGAAAGCACCACGTCAGATCAGATGATGCGCTCCATCTTCAAGGATCTGGACGCGCATCTCTCAACCTACGAAGAAATCGGCGAATATAATCAAAAGCTTTGAGGGGCGATAACCCACCAATTCCGGGCACTCTAAAACCGTTTCAACCACGAGAAGCTGGCATAGGGGGTGCTTTTGCGGTCATAGTCTTGCGCATAGCCGATGCTGGCTTCCAGCGAGCCATTGGGGCGGCTCCAGCGGCCAAACAGGCCCGCTCGCAATTGATAAAATTCTTCATTGCCAATAATCTGTACCTCCGGACCAAGGGTCAGTTGCGGATAGAGATAGGCTGATCCTGCCCGCAACATGCCCTGATAGGAGGTATTGAGGCTCGAGAACGAACCATCCAGACTGGCAAAGCTTTTCATCGGCAAGTCTATCCAGTTTTCGGCGATGATTTTGACACCATATCCCATGTTCTTAGTCTTGTTGTATGGATCAGGATTGGCGACCTTGTGCTGCTCACCATGCAGCCCCACATAAAGCTTTGTAATCAGCGGGCCGGTCTTGAACTGATAGCCCGGAGTAATCTCAAACAAGGCAGGATTGGCGAAATTTGGCTGACCATCGGTCAAAAAACCATAGCGCCCATAAGCTGCCAGCACCCGGATACGCCAGCCCTCGTCATAAAGGCTGGATGACAGGCTTTTCACCACCCCCGCCCACGAGATCCAGCTATTATTGGTCAGCGCACCACCGGTAAAAAACTCACCCACTGGTTCCAAAACAGGATTGGGCAACATGTCAGCCATTACTGCAGATGTCGGAGATCCAAGCAATATCAAGACCAGTAGGCTAATGAACCTATGTGAAAAAATTCTCAACCAGTACCCCAGACACAATTTAGTTCAAAAAAACTATAAATATCAATGTTTACAGTTTGCTGTATGCAGATCAATTGCACAAGCAAATGGCCTCAAACAGGAGATATCCACAGGCAAAAATGCCATTTGTTCTATTTTTGTTCTCAGTGCTGCCGTTTTGTGTTATGAACTGGAATAGTGAAGACATGATCTTCACGCCGGTGGCGTTTTGTTTGGCCTGCGTACAATTGGCCCAATACCGGTGCCCCCCTTTACTAATCGCGCTCGTATACCTGGCGCGCAATCTAGCCCAAAACCGGTACCCACTTTTGCGGATTGCGCTCGTATACCTGGCGCGCAATCTAGCCCAAAACCGGTACCCACTTTTGCGGATTGCGCGCTTGGGGCGCAAGAGACTGGATTTCGCCCCGTTTTGCCAATAGGATTTACTCTGAACAATCATGAATTTAAAAAGGAAAAGTGAAGTGATGAAACGAGCTGCAACTATTGTCAGTATTTTTACAATGCTGGCTGCGATCATATTACTGGCCCTGCCGCAAACAGATGCGCAGGCCAAAAGATATAAAAAAAGCAAGGCGGGTGTGTTTGACTATTATTCGCTGGTGCTGTCCTGGTCGCCAACTTTTTGCGACAGCAATGCGGGGCGCCGTGATCGCGCCCAATGCGGTAGAAACCGTCATTATGCTTTTGTCGTGCATGGCCTGTGGCCCCAGCACGAAAAAGGCTGGCCGCAAAACTGCCGGGTCAAAAAAGGTGAATTCTATATTCCGCGCAAAGTCATCAATAACATGCTCGACATCATGCCCTCTAAACGCCTTGTCATCCACGAATGGAAAAAACACGGTACCTGCTCGGGGCTCTCCAACAAGGATTATTTTGCGGTCACCCGCCAGCTCTACAACAGCATCAAAATCCCGCCGCGCTACCAAAAGCCCAACAGCTATGTGACAACAACCCCGCGCCAGCTGGAAATGGATTTTATCAAAGCCAATGAGGGACTTGACGCCAGCATGATCAGCGTCCAATGCGGTCGCCGCAAGCGCCTCAAGGAAATCCGCGTCTGCTTCACCAAAGACCTGAAACTGCGCTCATGTGGCAGCAACGAAAAACGCGAATGCCGCGCCAATACGATTGTGTTACCGCCGGTGCGGTGAAAAAAGAGAATGTCCTGCGCGGACAACGGTTAAGGGACTAGCCCCTAACAATCCCATTACGAAAGAAAAGGGATGTAAAAGACCTGGTCCTTTACATCCCTCCAAAATGGTTTCCAAAGGCTTAGCCTTTGGCACCGTGCGCGCAGCACGCCAAGCCTCGCAGAGAAGAAATGACCGGCGAGGTCATTCCCTTCTATTCAGGTTTCAACGCGAATATTTTGAAGCTGCCTGCATATTCATTGACATCAAATTCATCAAGTAAATCGCTCATGGTGTTGTGATATTCCGAGGCCACCTGATCGTCGGTTTTTGCGGTTTCCTCTGGTGCACAACAATCTGGTTCAGCAGTTGAACAGCAGCTATCGCCAGCGCTTTTCTCGGTTTCGACTTCAGGACCACAACAAGCGGCAAGGCCGCCGTCCTTATAAGCGTTAAGATCCGAATGCGCGTCCTGAATATCGACCTGCGAGAAGCCCGCGCCCAACAGCGCTTCGCGGTTTTGGTCGACGCTCAAGGCCCCGGCAATACAACCTGTCCAGGCGGCAACTTCCTTTTCGATCGCCTCGGGAAGTTCTTTGCGCAAGGCAATATCACTGATGGCGAAACGTCCACCCGGCTTCAAGATGCGGAACACTTCCTTGAGGGCCACATCCTTGTCGGCGCACAAATTGAGCACGCAATTCGAGATCACGCAATCAACCGAATTGTCAGGCAGCGGCATATGCTCGATTTCGGCAAGGTAGAATTTAACGTTCTCATAGCCACCTTTGGCGGCATTTTTACGCGCCAGCGAGACCATGTCTCCGGTCATATCAATGCCAATCGCCATACCAGTTGGACCAACACTTTTTGAAGCCAGAAAAATATCGAGACCACCACCGGCGCCCAGATCAACAACCGTTTCACCTTCTTTGATCGATGCCATGGCAATTGGATTTCCGCATGAAAGCCCCATATTGGCTTCAGCGGGAATGCTGGCAAGATCCTCATCGGAATAGCCAAACGCATTGGCGATCCCTTTGATATTTCCCTGATCAGAAGAAAGCCCGGACTTGGCCACCGATCCATAGCCCTTGCGCACGGCGTCATTTATCACATCACTCATTTCATCAACTCCTTTTGTTTATCTTCAATTCAATTTTGCAAGCACTCTCATCATCAGCGCAGCATTCGCTCGCAAACATCTCAAATGTCTGTTGCATGGCGGTATAGTCGGCACGGCAGATCAGCGTTGTACCCCGGCGTTCTTGTTGCACAAGCCCCACCTGGATCAGTTTATGCAGATGGTGACTAAGGGTTGAAGCTGGCACACCAAGACGTTGCTGTATACTCGTCACAGCCAAACCGTTTTCCCCCGCCCGCACCAGCAAACGATAGACCTCAAGTCTCGTTTCGTTGCCGATCGCGGCCATCTTTTTTGCTATGTCTGCTAATGTCATGAGAGCAATATAGAGGAGCTGGTATTCGATTGCAACCATATTTCTAGTTTTATCGAATTAATAAACTGTGCCTGCAGCCTGATCGGTCCCTGGAGCACTTTGGATCCCGCCGAAAAAAGGTGCCATCAAGAAGTTGTGATGAACCACCCTTCATTTCGCTCTTGTCCCGAAACGTACACGTCTCTAAATTCTTTTACATTGGGACCTTGCGGACGATCAAACCAATACGAAAGCTGCAAGATTTTTTTGCTATTTGAATTTCGGGGGGATTATCACAATGGGTTTGAATTGGGGATTATCGGGCATTGTATTTACCACGCTCATTCTGGCAAGTTGCGGTGTGACCCCAGAATCACTTGTCACCACGTCAGACAAGTGCGCCAAAATATTGCAGCAGCAAATCGACAAAAACAGTTTACAATATATTGAAAACACGTTTGGCCAGTTGCTATCCAACCATTGAAGGCCAGGCAGTTGCTGTATCTGGCAAGGCCGCGATCCCCTTTGGCATTTCAACACAGCTATTCGTCGAGGGTAAATATCGCCCCAAGGGCATATCGAGGGTTGTCATGAGCGCTGATGGCGGCTTTGGAACCCGGGTTTACGGATTGAACCTGCATATTCAAAAAACCTCAAGCGCCACTTGCAAAACCAGTGTCACCATGCATTCTCTGCCTCTTGGATGGCCAAATATTGGCAAAAATTTCAACAACTGGCTGGCTGGAGGCACCTCTGGTATTCGTTTTTAAATCATGTTGACAGGAAATCACTGCGCGACTTCAGCCTCGCGCTCACGCAGTAAATGCACAATGGAGTTGGCATAATAATCGAGTAGCACCAGTTCGTCAGGATTGGCGCGATATAAACCGTCTTTTTCCTCGATCATGTGCCGCAGGATCAACATGCGGATGCCAGCGCTCACGGCATAGTCGCGGTCCATACGCGGTAGATGCACATGGGCGCCATTGCGCTCAATATGCTCGATAAAATTCGAAACCCTGGCTTTAAGCTCGAACTCGCTGATCCACATATCGGCGGTTTGGGTGATCGCCGCCGCCGTCAGCGACACGGGTAAAGCAGGCACCACGCGTCCGACTTCCCCCATTAACATGGTGCCAAGCTTTTCGATTTGGGCAAACTTGTTCTCTTTATCAAGCAGGCGAAAATCCAGCTTATTGGTGCTCAAATATTCTTTCAGCGACACCGGGTGACCAAAACTCACACAGGCATAGCCATAGGAATACCAGCGCCCCCGCAATTTCATCCATATATTTTTGCCAATGAATTTAAGAAAAACCGAAAATTTGAAGCGCTTTTTCTTTGCTTTTTTGGTCTCTACCGCAGCTGTCAATATACGGTCTTCCAGCACACGATCATAATTGAGACCGACCGGGATAAACACTACATCGCGTTCACTTTGGGGATCGTAATCCCCGACCATATAGGAAAATAATCCAAATTTGGGATCGCGTAACGCCCCGTCACGCGACAGTCCCCCTTCCGGGAAAATCGCCTGTGTCACACCGCCCTTGGTCGCCATCGCGACATAGCGTGCCAGCACCCTGCGATAAAGCTCATTGCCAGAACCCCGGCGTATAAAATAGGCCCCCATGGTGCGGATCATGGTTTGCAACATAAACACCCGCGCCCATTCGCCCACCGCATAAGAAAGTGCCGAATTGCTTGATGCCATATAGGTAACCAGCACATAATCCATATTACTGCGATGGTTCATCACGAAAATGACAGTGCTGTCCTTGTCGACCTTGCGCAAGGCTTCATCATCGCTATAGCCAAGCCGCACCCGGTACAAGAGGTTGGAAAGCCAGCGCGCCATACGGGCGCCAATCCGAAAATAGGCATAGGCGTTAAAGGCTGGCACAATCTCACGGGCATAGCGATGCACTTCTTTCATCACTGCTTCGCGGGGGATGTGTTCGGCCGAAGCGCGTTTTTCAACCGCCTTGATGACTTCTTCATCAAACACCAGTCGATCAATCAAGGCCTGGCGTTTGGTCAGCTTGAAGGGCTGGATGCGTAATTTTAGTTTGGTGTTAAGTTCGTCGATGGCGCGATTAACGCGGCGCCGAAAAATCCAGCGCAGGCCGGGAACCAATATGCGATCAAGAAGAGACAAAACAGCAAAAAAGCCGAGAATAATTGCCAGCCAAAGCGGAATTGAAATCGAACTTGCCATACTGCACCCCTTCTGCGATCAGTGAACGCCATCAGGCGCATAGGATCAACAAAAAAAGCATTTTATCATTTAAATATAACGAGTTTAGCAGCCCGCTAAATCGTTGTTTTGCCCTTGCCGCCCACATAAGCAACGCGCAGCATATTGGTGGCACCAGGTGTACCAAGGGGCACGCCAGCCGTGATGACGACGCGCTGGCCGGGGCGCGCGAAGCCTTCGCGATAAGCAATACGGCAGGCGCGATCAACCATGTCATCAAGGTCGGTGGGGTCTTTGGTCAAGACACAATGTATGCCCCAGATGATGGCCAGACGGCGCGATACATCCGCGACAGGTGTCAAAGCCAGAATGGGTTGCCTTGGGCGTTCACGCGCTGCGCGAAGGGCCGTCGATCCCGTACCGGTATAGCTCAAAATAGCAGCGGCATCGAGGGTATCAGCGATGGAGCGGCAAGCCGCAGAAATCGCATCTGCAGAGGTCGCTTCAGCTGGCGTCGACTGAGCGCGAATGATGGTATTGTAATAGCGGTCCTGCTCCACCTCGATCGCCACTTTATCCATGGTCTCGACGGCTTCGACCGGATAGTCACCAACTGCACTTTCAGCTGACAGCATCACTGCATCAGCGCCTTCAAACACGGCGGTCGCCACATCGGATACTTCGGCTCTTGTTGGCACGGGTGCTTCAATCATGCTTTCCAGCATCTGGGTTGCCACTACTACTGGTTTGCCAGCTTGGCGCGCCGAACGAAGTATGCGTTTTTGCAGACCAGGGACCTGTTCAAGCGGCATCTCAACGCCGAGATCGCCGCGCGCAATCATCAAGCCATCGGACTCTTCGATAATAGCGTCAAGCTCGGCGATAGCGGATGGTTTCTCGATCTTTGCCATAATTGATGCCTTGCCGCCCGCCAGCTGGCGAGCCTCGATCACATCAGAGGCCCGTTGCACAAAAGAAAGCGCGATCCAGTCAACACCAACCCCGATGGCAAATTCCAGATCGGCGCGGTCTTTATCGGTCATGGCCGAAAATGGCAACAAGGTATCGGGCAGGGAAATGCCTTTGCGCTTTGACAGCTTGCCCCCCACCAATACGGTCGCATTGATATAATCAACACCGTGCTCGATCACCACCATGCTGAGCTTGCCGTCATCAAGAATGAGCTTGTCGCCAACCGTAACGCTTTCGATGATTTCTTTATGCGGCAGATAAACCCGTGTTTTATCACCAGTGGTTTCATCGAGATCGAAGCGAAACATGTCGCCCTTTTTGATCTTGGTCTTCTTTTCCATATCGCCGATACGAAGTTTTGGCCCTTGCAGATCGCACAAGATACCGATGGGGCGATCAACTTGCGCTTCGACCTTGCGAATGCGTTGCTGCAATTCACGCATATCTTCGTGTTCAGTGTGGCTCATATTAATGCGGAACACATCGGCTCCGGCATCAAATAGCGATTTAATCATGTCAACACTGTCAGTCGCAGGCCCAAGGGTCGCGACAATCTTTACGCGCCGTGTGCGTTTCATATGATGTCTATTTTCCGTTTTCGCCAGGGTCAGTAAGGCGGATTGTCCAATCATTTTCGTTGGTCGTATCCACTTCAAAGAAGCCGGCTTTTCTGTAACCACGTTGAACGCAATCTTTTGCCGCGTTCTTGATGGTAAATGATTTGTTTTTTACACACATAAAAGCTTTGCCCGACCATTCGCCGTCTCGAATATAGTCCTCGGCATGAATATAGTAATACCGGGCATTGAGCTTGCCCTTGAGAATGTCAGAGCAATTATTGGCGTTGATGTTCCACCACCCCTCGGTGACCCAGCCTTTTGTGTCTCGATATCCTATGACGACGCCAATTCTGCTTTTTGTCATGTTACATAGCTTGAGATCCGCATATGCGTCACTCGTAGCCGCAGTGATGAATACACCAGCAAACAGAGCAAAAGCAATTGTTCGAGCGCAGATTTTCGAAAATTGATCCAACGCCCTTCCCCCTTTGGTCATAGCGATCCTCATATATAGCCCCTGTTCGCCCTCTTGGACATCGTTTTGGGACGCTTTTGTAGCCTAAATCTTATTTATTAGAATGAACCTAAAATCGTTTACATTCGTGTGAGTTGGACCGGTTTTGACCAGATCCTCCAGCGTTTCAAAAAAACGCCCTGAATCGTTATGTTCAAGAAAAGTGGCGGGATTGAGCTTTTGCGCCGACGCCCGCTCCCAACTCGATGGAAAAACCAGCGCACCAGCTGGATCACTGGCCAACCCTTGCCCACCATCACAGCCATCCGTATCAGCCGCAATGGCGCTAATGCCGCTGGCCCCTTTAAGGGCAGCAAACAAAGCCAATGCATATTCCTGATTGGGCCCGCCCTTGCCAGCACCAGTGATGGTGACCGTCAATTCGCCGCCAGACAAAAGCGCGACCGGTTGATCCGTATTCATTTTCTTTTGGGTCTCTAGCGCCAATCGTGCATGCTCGCGCGCAACATCTGCGGCTTCACCAACAATGCCATCACCAAGATTGATCACAGCTATGCCGCTTTTGACGAGCTGTTGCTCGGCCGCCTTTAATGACAGAGCCCCCTTTGCCACTATTTCAAAACTTGCATTGTCAAAGATCTTATCTGATGGCTTGAGCGTTTCATGATGCGGATCATCGAGCGCCTCCTTGATGGCGTCTGGCACCTCGACATGATAGTCGCCAAGAATTTTACGAGCGTCCGCAAGACTGGTCGGGTCAGCGCTTGTCGGCCCCGAGGCGATCGATGAGGGATCATCTCCGACCACATCAGAAATGGCTAATGTGACAAGGCGTGCAGGAGCAACGGCTTTTGCCAACGCGCCGCCCTTGATGCGCGAGAGATGCTTGCGCACGCAGTTGATTTCTACAATGTCAGCCCCGGAGCGCAACAAGGCTCGCGTTATGTTCTGCTTGTCCGCGAGACTGACCCCCTCAACGGGCGCGCTCCACAAGGCCGAGGCTCCCCCCGATATTAAAACAACAACCAGATCATCAACCCCAGCGCCAGTGGCAAGCTCCAGTACCCGCAATGCCCCAATTTGCGAATTTTCATCTGGCACCGGATGTCCGGCAGAAATCTGCTGCATATGAAACAGGGGCTCGTCGGTGTCATGATGATGCACTGCAATACCCATGATGCGTTCCTTGTCGACCTGTTCGAGATAATGCTGGCAGGCAATCTTCATCATCGCCCCCGCCGCCTTGCCACCGGCCAGCAGGATGATATTGCCGCTAGCTGGCGCCAATGGCAGATGGGAATGCAGGCAGCTGCGCGGATGAGCCGCTTCAACACCGCACATGAGCGCGTCCATCAATATTTTTCGTATTTCTTGCTCGTCTGTCTGCGACATCATTTTTTATCTCGATATTTTGCCCACATATCGGGGCGCCGTGTTTGCGTGATCTTTTTTGCTTGCTGCTCACGCCATTTGGCAATTTTACCATGATCTCCCGACAAGAGAATGTCAGGAATATCACGCCCTTCCCACGAACGTGGTTTGGTATAGTGCGAATATTCCAGCAAGTTGCCTTCATGGCTTTCGCTTATGAGGGAAGCTTTGGAGCCGATCACACCAGGCAGCAAGCGCACGACCGCATCGACCAGCACCATCGCCGCAATCTCCCCGCCTGACAAAACATAATCGCCAATAGATATTTCTTCTATATCGCGCGCCTCCAGCAAACGCTGATCTACGCCTTCAAAGCGCCCGCACAAAATCGTGACACCGGGACCGCTAGACAGCTCAAAGGCCCGTTGCTGGCTCAAAGGCTCGCCGCGTGGTGACATATAGATCAAGGGACGGTTTTGTAACTCTGGCGCGGTTTTTTGAGCGGTTTGATCTATAGCGACACCAACAACATCGGCCCGCAACACCATACCGGGGCCCCCTCCCGCTGGCGTATCATCAACCGATTTATGACGGTCTAATGCAAAATCTCGAATATCAACACTTTCCAGCGCCCATAATTTATCGTCTAGCGCCCGGCCACAAAGGCTGGCACCCAGAGGCCCTGGAAACATCTGCGGCTGGATGGAAAGGATGGTTGCCGTCCATATTGGCGGCTTGGTCGTCGTCATGGCGCCTACGTTTCTTGTCTGGTTTTATCGAGAATTACCCGGTACACCTAAATGAGGTCAAAAAGCAATAACACAGGTTCGGGTCCACAACCATATGACATCACACCGTAGCATGAGCGATTGGCTGATGTTCCTTGGGCTTGTCCTGTTCTGGGGCTGCTCTTTTGCACTCACAAAAATTGCTGTTGAGACGATCTCCCCCATGTGGGTGATGGCACTGCGCCTTGTGCTTGGGGCCATCATCTTGTTTGCCATGATGCGGCTGGAGGGATTGTCGCTGCCAATGGACCGCGCTTCCTTGTTGTGGTTTTCAGGTCTTGGCGTCATTGGCTCCGTGCTTCCATTTTTCCTGATCGGCTGGGGATCGCTGCAACTGCCCTCGGGGCTGGTGGGCATCATGATGGCACTGGTGCCTTTGGTGACGATCACCCTGTCGCACTTCATGCTGCCTGATGAGCGCATGAACAAGGCCAAGCTGTTTGGCTTTACAATCGGCTTTATCGGGCTTGTGATCCTGGTCGGTCCGCAGTTTCTGGGAGATATCAGCCTGTCCGGGTCCTTGTTATTAGCCCAGCTGGCGATCATCCTGGCCGCTTCTGCCTACGCCCTGCATACCATCATCGCACGCAAAAGTCCTCAGATGTCAGCCATCCAAAAATCCACCGGCGCCGTCATTGCAGCTGCCGTTATTGGCGTTGTGCTGGCCGTGATTGTCGACCCGTTTGGCATTGGCATTGCCAGTATCAGCTCAGTTGGTGCCACACTGGCTCTGGGGATTTTCCCAACGGCCCTCGCCGCCCTCTTATTGTTTCAGCTGATTGATCGCACTGGCACCAGCTTTGCGCCTTTATCAAATTATCTGATTGCCCCTTTCGCCTATTTCTTTGGTATTTTTACGCTGGGTGAACCATTCGAGATGCGTGCACTGGTGGGGTTGACGATCATTTTGGTGGGCATCTATTTCGCCGAGCGGGGCAAATCCACCGGTTAGATATTGCGATCCATACACAGTTTTCCCACGCCCAAGATTAACTGATTGCTTCAATTTCCTTAAACTTTATGGTTAACATCGACTTAACGAATCACACCACGGGATGGAACTGGCCGATCAAGGCCCTTTTCTTTCATTGGCAATACAGGATCTCGATGATGAATAAAGCACTTCTGGCAATCTTCTTGATGTTTGCGCTCAGCACCCCCGCTCTGGCAGAAAAAAAGGCTAAAAAAGCCACAGCCAAAAAAGTTGAACAAACAGGCCCCGTCATAACCGGGCTCAACAAAGAATGGAACGTCGATGTAGGGCTTATTCAAAAGCTCGCCAAAAAGCAAAAATGCAAAGAAGTGATCATGTATCGCGAAGTGCTTCCCTTCTTTGGCCGTGAAAATACCCTCAAGGCCTCAAAAGAAATCACGGTTCAATTTGAAAAAGAAGACCTGGCCTCCGGGCGGGCGATGATTTTGCACGAAAAAAGCAAATGCGATGATATTCTGGGTAATTTCCTGGTCATGTGCACAACCGATACCGCC
>JAJRQA010000150.1 GCA_024280475.1 Alphaproteobacteria bacterium | reverse complement strand
CGGTACGCCGCCCTCGGCCTGCTTCAGGATGGACATGATCTTGTGATCGCTAAAACGTGATTTCTTCATCTAAAATCTCCTCTTTCATACTATGAGAAAATTCTACCTAAAACCCCAGTGGTTTTTCGGGAGGATTACCCCGGTTTGTTGATTGATGAAATATTTGACACCACCAAAGTCAGCTCCAGATTCTTTGACAATATGAATGACTTGCTGAAGTATTTCGTTCGAGACTTCAATCAGCTCAATTTGGTCAGCGGGTTAGGCGGCGCAGAAATCGTATTCTTTTTCCTGTTGCGGATGGTCTGGCTCGACGCTGCAGCCCTGATCCTCCGATATTTGAGGATCTGATACTTGTTTACCCAGATAGCAATTGGCGCGGAATTAAAGAAGTTTGACAATATTTTGAATTAAAAACCAGATCTGCTCGGTTCAGCCCCGGAGTGCTTTGGCTAAAAGGTTTTTGCGAGTTCGATATGGCCCGCTCTGATAGCCAGGTCCTTTGCGGTTTCACGGCGCTTGTTTCGCAGGCTTTTTTGTGCCTTGTTGGCGATCAACAATTTGATGATACGGACATGTCCTGCACTGGCGGCAGACATCAATGCGGTATTACCAAGAACGTTTTTCTTATTTATTCGTGCCCCGGCTTTTAACAAAACGTCGACAACCCCAACCACTCCCGCGCGGGCCGCAAGCATCAATGGTGTGTTGCCGGTTTTGGTTGTTGGGTCAATTTTTGCTTTGGCCAATGTGAGGGCAATGACCATTTTTGGAGACCCTTTGAGAGCAGCAATGTGCAGGGCCGTGCGTCTTTGATGATCGACCAGATTGATGTTGGCTCCAGCATCAATCAGGGCTTTCAATATTGCAATTTTACCCGCGCGAGCGGCATGGTGAAGAGCGGTTCGGCCAGATTGATCTTGCCTGTCTGGTTGGCCCCCGTTTTTAAGGAGTGCTTGTATAACAGCAACTCCGCAACCGCTGGCGGAGCGCATCAACGGCGTTATTTTTCCCTCAAATAAAATATTGAGTGATGCTTTGCGGGCAAGCAGCGTTAAAACAATCTGATCTTTACAGGGCTTGAGAGCGAGGGCCAGAGCGTTTTGCAGGCGGTCTGGGGAAGAACCTGGCCCACGTTCGATTTTCAACAAGAAATGAAGCATTTTGGTATGTCCACCGGCAGCGGCGTATTCGAGTACCGTCCATCCGCGCTTGTCGGCAGTGTCGAGGTGGGCACTGGCGGTATTGAGCTCTTCCAGGACTTTGAGGTGTCCGGCTTGGGCCGCTATAATCGCAGCTGTTTTTCCCTCGCCGTTGATCAGGTCTGTTTTGGCATTGAGGGCAACCAGCTTCTTGACAAGTTCCAGCTTGCCTCGCCACGAGGCTTCCATCAAAGGGGTCATGCCATTGGTTCCAGGCCGGTTGATATTGCCCGATGCCCCGAGCCGCGCGAGGGTGGATTCCATGCGGTTCGCGCTTGCCACGGCAGGTGCGCGTGTTTCGCTCTTGACGCTGCTGTTTTGAAGATCAATTTTTTTTAACAGGCTGATGGCCTGACGCACTCCATTTGATGCCGCTTTAGAAAGCCATAACCTGGCTTTTTGACGATCAGCTTTTACGCCGACCCCTGAAACATAGTATTTTCCCAGAACATATTGCGCCTTTTGGTGGCCACTTGCAGCGGCCTTTTGCATCCATTGAAAGGCTTTGTCTGGCTGAGCTTTGCCAAGTCGACCGGCGCGCAAAAGCCCTCCCAACCGGTATTGGGCCTCGGCGTTGCCTGCCTGCGCCATTTTTTCAAGGAAAGCTGCCGCTGTCGTGTAATCCTTGAGACGTGTCGCTGCATCGACCTTGCTCATATCATTGTTTTTCCATGGCAATTGCGCATTGGCTGGTATGATAAAGCGGGCCAATACCAGAATAAAAACTATTGCAGTGAGGAGCGGTATGAGCGGATATCTAGGCTGTGCCATATTTTTTTTCGACATCTATACCTGTTTCTTTCAAAAATCCGGTCGGCAAGATACCGCCGGCGCAAATGATAACGGCCTGGTTGTCGAGCACTATTGTTTGGTCTTTTTGCTGCAGCACGACCTCTGTGGGACTGATGGACTGTGGTGTGGTTTCAAATAGAACTTGAAGGTCTCCCGATTTTTGTAATTTCTCAATGAGCTGCCTGTTTTTTTGTTTTGCTCGTGAAAATGATTTCGAGCGATAAGCGATGCTTGTTGTCGTATCTGGTTGCTGCGCGATGCTGATTGCTGCTTCGAGCGCGCTATCTCCGCCGCCGACTATGAGAACGTGCTGCCCTTTATATTGCTCGGCATCGATCAGGCGATAAACCACTTTTGACTGCTCTTCTCCCGGGATGTTAAGTTTTCTTGGTGTGCCGCGCCGACCGATGGCGAGCAGCACTGTTTTGGTTGCATAACGTGCGCTGGCGGTTACAACAACAAAACCATTTTCTGTGGGCATTATTTTTTTTACACCCTCGCCATACAGGACGCGCAGTCCGGTTTTTTTCATGACGTCATACCAGAGCTCAAGCAGTATTTCCTTGGTTGTCTCGCGAAAATTCATTTTGCCATAAAGCGGCAGAGTTGCTGGAGCCGTCATGACCAGTTTGCCGCGCGGGAAGTGTGCGACTGTGCCACCGAAACTATCTTGCTCCAGCGTGACAAAACGCAGCTTGTGTTGCATCGCCGAAAGTGACGCCGAAAATCCCGCCGGTCCGGCACCGATCACCACAACATCGAGCGGCAGATCTCGCCCGTTCTTGTCGGCTTGCAGGCTATTGACGATATTTTCCATTGCTTGGCGACCCTGCTCGATAGCGTTACGAATCAGCCCCATACCCCCCAGCTCGCCAGCGATAAAAATACCTGGAATATTGGTTTGAAAATCAGATCCGACATGGGGAATATCGACGCCGCGTTTTTTTGTCCCAAATACGAGGGTTATGGCATCAAATGGACAAGACGACGCGCAGGCTCCGTGTCCGATACATCTCGTTGGTTCAATCAGCACAGCCTTACTTTGAATGAGCCCGAGAATCCGCCCCTCCGGGCAGGCCGCAACACAGGCTCCGCAAGCAAGGCACTTGGCTGGATCAATAATTGGGTGCAGGGAGGCGGGTTCGGTAAGCTTTGCCTCCACCGCTTCGCTGTGTGCTGACATAGCTTGTTTTTCAGATCGTTTGCCAAGCAGCAGATAGATAAAAGCAATGATCGCAAGTGGGATAATATAGACCGCGAAAACAGGGTTTACTGACATGGAGCATGCACTTCTTATACTGGCTGACACTATTGGTCGGGCGGGTAGGCGCGTAAAAGACGTCCGGCCCCGTTCTAATCAATATGCCTGCATCGCCCCCCGGATGATCCCTGTGACATTTCTAAAACGCTATGGCAGCAATATTGTGGCATTGCGAAAATGGCCACAATATTGCCGACATAAAATTGATGCTTGTGAACTGAATTTACTCTGGGGGGAGAAATCAACAAGCTCACTTAGTGTGAAGTCTGGTTATTGTTCAGATGAACTATCGTAATGCGTATGTGCCAAATCAAGCTCCCCGGTCTGCCTCCCCGGTCAGTGCAAAAAATGTAGCAGGGGCGCGATCTTCAGCTACATCAAGTCAGCAGGAAAGGCTGCAACCGGAAAATCCTTCAACACCTGCACAACGAAGCAAGAATAATGTTTCTCTTCGTTTTCGAGGCACGGGCAGACTAGCTTTTACTCTGGTGGTTATCGCCTTTGTTTTCATCGGATGGCTCAATCGCAACGAGGGTTATTTGACCCCCGAAGAAGGCTATGGCTATTGGCTGGGTATTACGGGCGGCTCCTTGATGCTGCTTTTGCTGGTGTATCCTTTGCGCAAGCGATTGCGTTTGCTGCGGGGAATTGGTCCTGTGGCTTTCTGGTTTCGTTTGCATATGATTGCCGGGATCATCGGCCCCTTGCTGGTGGTCATTCATGCCAATTTTAAATTTGGTTCTTTGAATGCGACGATTGCTCTTACGTCTATGCTGCTGGTGGCCTTTAGTGGCCTGATCGGGCGATATTTGTATGGCAAACTTCACAAGGGACTTTACGGGCAGCGCGCGCAGGTACGTGAAATTCTCGCAGATGCGACCATGTTCAAACAAATCTTTGGCGCGGATCTGCAGGGAGTGCCGGAAATATCGCAGCAAATGCAACTTTATGAACGCCGGCTGCTGAAGCCGATACATAGTTTGTTGCCCGGTATCTGGTCGATGATTTTGATGCGGTCGGAAACAAAGAGGTGCCAGGCTCGCTTAAAACGTAATGCGAGAAAAAGTCTGGCTGCCCGGGCGCAGCAGGGCGGTTGGAGCCGCGCGTAGCTTCGTGGGCGTATAAAAAGTGCCAACCAGTATCTGGGGCTTTATTTTGGTGCGCTCAATAAGGCGGCCAACTATCAGGTCTATGTGCGATTATTCTCGCTGTGGCACATTCTTCATTTACCGCTATTTTTCTTTTTGATACTGGCCGCTACGGTCCATATCATCGCTGTCCACCTTTATTAGATTGCCAAATATGATGACTGTTAGATCATGTATTTTTCTAGTGATATTGCAGTTGTGCGCAACGATTGCGGCGCCAACAAATAGTGTCGCACAAACGCTTTTTGAGCGCATGGTGATGCCGGGCCCTTTGATAGAGGGGCACGCCAAGCTGCAAAAGAACTGCAAAAACTGTCATAAGAATTTTGACAAATCTTCACAGGCGCGCTTGTGCCTCGACTGCCATAAGAAAGTGGCGGTAGATCTCTCCCAAAAGAAAGGTTTTCACGGCAAGCGCAAAGACATATCGGCAACACGCTGCAAGCATTGTCACACAGATCACAAGGGCAGGGACATGGATATTGTCGGCCTTGATGCCGAGGCATTTAATCACGATTTTACTGATTTTGCGCTGAAGGGAGCGCACAAGGTGGCCGAGTGCTCAAACTGCCACAAACCGGATAAAAAGCATCGTGAGGCCCCGGGGCAGTGCGTTGATTGTCACAAGAAAGACGAACCCCATCAAACTCGTTTGGGAAAAAAATGTCAGCTTTGCCATAGTGAGGAGAATTGGCAAAAAACCAAACCCTATGATCATGACAAAACAAAATTTCCGCTCAAGGACACTCATAAAAAAGTGGCCTGCAATGCCTGCCATATCAATGAACAATATAAAGACCTGCCCAAAACCTGCGTTAGCTGTCACAAGCTGCAAGATGTGCACGGCGGTCAATTAGGGACAAAATGCCAGTCATGTCACCGCCCCGACAAATGGAAAACCGTGATTTTTGATCACGACAAAAACACCCGCTTTCCGCTGACCGGAAAACATAAGCAGGCGCTCTGTAAAAGCTGTCACAAAAAAGGCGCTGGAGAGATCTCGGAACTGCCCGTAAGCGGACCGAACCAGTCGCCGCGCAAGACTTTGAATATGAAAAAACCAAGAGCCTGCATCGCCTGTCATGGCAAGGATGATGTGCACAAAGGACAGCTGGGTAAGGACTGCGCTTCGTGCCACAAATCAGAGGGGTGGCGCAAGGACATATCGTTCGATCATGACCTCACGCGCTTTCCCCTCATTGGTCTCCATGGGGTTGTGCCATGTGAGGAATGTCACATTACCCAGTCGTTTAAAACGACGTCCAGACAATGTGCAGATTGCCACAAGGACAGCTATCATAAAGGACGGCTCGATGGTCAATGCAGCACTTGCCACAATCCAAATTCCTGGCAACTCTGGCTGTTCGATCACAAGAAGCAAACTGGCTCGCCCCTTGGCGGTGCTCATGCCGCGCTGGACTGCCATGCCTGTCACCGTAGCAAAGCAGACAAGATTGGCACATCAATACAAAATTGTGCCCGCTGCCACAAAAAAGATGACGTTCATGATGGGAAATTTGGTCCAAGATGTGGTCGTTGTCATAACAACACTAAATTTAACCGATTGAAAATCAGGTAGAAATATTACACCGTCGCCATCAATGTTGTGCATATATCACGGTGTCACATTCTTACCTCTTTGACATTTTTCTAACACATGAGAGCCACAATTGATCCCAAGACTAGAGAGGCGATTAGTACGGGGGCTTTGAGCAGAATTTGTCAAAAGACAAATTGGGCCTAAAGTTTGTGGAGTTGTATTGTGAGTATCTGTACTGTGAAACGATTGTTAATCGTTGCACTCACCCTTTTGACTTTTGGCTTGGGACTAAGTCCTGCCAAAGCCGATCAGAACACCAGCCTTTTTGATCATATCCAGTCGGGTTTTGCCCTTGTTGGCGCGCACAAAAAGGTGCCCTGTGCAGACTGTCATTTCAACGCTGTGTTCAAGGGAACCCCTCACGCCTGTGAGGCATGCCACAATAATTCACGCAGTCCAGGCAAAAGCAGATCTCATCCGCCATCTGGGAATTTCTGCGAAGAATGTCATACCATCAATAGCTGGCTGAATGCTCGCTTCAATCACAGTGCGGTAAGCGGTTCGTGTGAAAGCTGTCACAATGGTACGATTGCGACTGGGAAATCTGCACAGCATATTGCATCTGGTAATAGCTGCGTCAATTGTCATCGACCAACGAACTGGTCTGCAGCGCGTTTCGACCATCAAGATGCCAGCAATGTTTGTGAGAGCTGCCACAATGGCAGCATCGCCACTGGCAAACCGGTAAAACATGTTCAGTCGACGAATAGCTGCAATAACTGCCATGTGCCAACGAACTGGTCGAGCGTTCGGTTTGATCATAGCGCTGTGACGGGCTCATGCCAGAGCTGTCACAATGGTACGGTGGCGACGGGTAAACCGCCAAAGCATATCGCGACGAGTAATCAGTGCGACACGTGCCATGTGCCAACGAAATGGTCGACCGTCCGGTTTGATCATAGCGCTGTGACGGGCTCATGCCAGAGCTGTCACAATGGCACGGTGGCGACGGGTAAGCCGCCCAAGCATATCGCGTCAAGCAATCAGTGCGACACGTGCCATGTGTCGACGAACTGGTCGAGCGTTCGGTTTGACCATAGTGCGGTGACGGGCTCCTGCCAGAGCTGTCACAACGGCACTGTGGCGACGGGTAAACCGTCCAAACATATTGCGTCGAGTAATCAGTGCGACACGTGCCATGTGCCAACGAAATGGTCGACCGTCCGGTTTGATCATAGCGCTGTGACGGGCTCTTGCCAGAGCTGTCACAATGGTACGGTTGCGACGGGTAAACCGCCAAAGCATATCGCGACGAGTAATCAGTGCGACACGTGCCATGTGCCAACGAAATGGTCGACGGTTCGGTTTGATCATAGCGCTGTGACGGGCTCTTGCCAGAGCTGTCACAATGGTACGGTGGCGACGGGTAAACCGTCAAAGCATATCGCGTCAGCGAATACTTGTGATAATTGTCATGTGTCGACGAACTGGTCCAGCGTACGGGTTGATCATGGTTCTGTTACAGGCAGCTGTTCGACTTGCCATAATGGCACGATCGCCACGGGCAAGCCAGGCAATCACATACAAACGAGCGGACAATGCGATAGCTGCCATCGAACGCAGGGCTGGACTCCGGCAACGTTTGACCATGCCACAGTTACGGGTTCGTGCAGCAATTGTCACAACGGCACCGTATCCACCGGCAAACCGGGAGGTCATTTCTCGACGAGCAAGCAATGCGATACTTGTCATCGCTCCAATGCCTGGTCGCCGCTGATATTCCGTCACACATCGGGCATTTATCCCGATCACGGGTCGCGGATCGATTGCCAAGGGTGTCATCAGTCTAATTCGCAAACTGTGATCTGGAAATTTGGTGCCTATAAACCGGACTGTGCCGGGTGCCACGCCAATGATTACAAGGCTCGCGAGCATAAGAAATACAAAAGTCCAAACACTGTTTTCTACCGTGTTGATGAGCTGCGCGATTGCGCCGGTGCGTGCCATGAATATACCGACAGCTCACTCACAACAATCAAGAAAAGACGCTCGGGGGAGCATCGTGCCAATCGGAAGGAATGGGATTAATGTCAGTGTATTATAGATCAAGACTAACCTTGTGCGTGCTGGGAAGTGTGCTGGGGGTGATGCCGTTTGCCGAAATTGTTATAGCCAAGCCGGTTACTAATCATTTTCTTTCCGAAGCGCGTTTGAGCGATGAAGGAACATGTTCGATCCTGACCATCAGCTTCAATTTTCGTACTCGTTATCTCAGTCATTTTCCAGTCAAGAAGGGCAGGGAGTTGCGTATCAATATTAAACCTATTGATACAGGTGTTGCTGTCAATGAGGCGATTTACAAATTTAGTCGTGAGGCTCTTCGTGCTCTTAAAGACAGGAGGGTCAGCCTTGATGCAATTGAATTTGAGGGCAATGCTGCAGGGGGACAAGTCCTGTCGATCCATTTCCCGCAGGCCATAAACTATGCCGTAAGTCAGGGCAGCGATTTTACCAGTCTGGAAATTGCTCTCAATCCGGACGGCGATGCAGCTAGCTGCATAACGCCAACCCGCAAATCGGTTCGCTCAGCAGCCAAGGGCAAGTCGACGTCGGCATCGAGAAAAAAAGTTTCGCGCTATCTGAGTGACGGGCAAAAAGCCATCAAGGCAAAGAACTATGGTAGAGCGATCAGCCTGTTCACGAAAGTTCTGTCGGCCCCTGAAAGCAGCTCTACGCCTGTTGCACTTGAATTTCTCGGTCTGGCCCGTGAACGCAATGGGCAGCTCGCCCATGCAAAAGCCGAATATAAAGATTATTTGCAGCGCTATCCAAAAACGCCGGGAGCCAGACGTGTGAGTCAGCGCCTCTCTGGTTTAATCACGTCGACAAAATCTCCTGCGAAGGGACTTCGCAAAGCCAGAAAAACGGAAAAAAGTGACGGTGTGACCAGCTCGATTTCGGGATCCGTGTCGACCTATTATTTTCGCAATGACCGCTATCGCGACCTGAGTAAATCTTATTCTTTCAGCTCGCGCAATCATGAATTGGGGCAAAGCGAGTTTGTGACCAGCACCGACATCACTGCAAGAATTGAAACTGCGAAAACAAGCACAAAAATCCGTTTTTCAGGTTCTCATGTCAAAGATTTTATCGATAATAAAGGCCGTGATTTTCGGTTGTCTTCCCTATATTTTGATACAGAATATGAGCCATGGGCCCTGCGCGGGCGCATTGGTCGCCAGACCCTAAATACGGCTGGAGTACCCGGGCGCTTTGATGGTGGTCATGTCAGTTGGCAATATTCTCCCTTGTTAAAATTCAACGCCGTAGCCGGGGCCCCGGTGATCTCCACGCGCAATATGTTTGTCGAAAACGAGCGGTTCTTTTTTGGGACCAGCGTTGATGTAACGCCTGTTTGGAATGCTGTTGACGGGACATTTTACTATATCGAGCAGCGTGGTCTGTCAAACAGCCTTGAGCGCCGGGCACTTGGTGCGGAACTGCGATATAGTAATGAAGTTCAGTCAGCTTTTGGTTTGCTTGAATATGACATTGAAAATAGTGAGGTCAATACGGCCCTGTTCAGTGGCAGTCATACCTTTGCGAACAAATCGGTGCTTAGCCTTTCTGCGGATTACCGGCGGGCTTTTATTCTCAAGTCAACGGACTATCTTGATGGCAACCAGACGGCTTTTGACAAGCTCGCGGAGACCTTGAAGGGGAATGATGGATATGAATATTATTTCGACCGTACTGCCGTCAGCAAGTCGGCATCAATCGGATTCTCAAAGTCTTTTGGAGATAATTTTCAGGTTAATCTCAATGCGACACTGAGCAAGTTCGAACATGGAAAATTTGACAATGTGGCCAGTACAGCGCCGGAAGGAAACGAATATTTCTATTCGGCCCAGCTAATCGGCAATAGCCTTGTCAAGGACGGGGATATCTATACGTTTGGTGTCCGCTATGCCGACACCTTGTCTTATGGCGCCTGGACGTTTGACATCAATGCCAGATATCCCGTGACGCGTAATCTGCGTGTTGGTCCGCGCCTGCGTGTTCGCTATCGTGAGCAAAAAGATGGCGATCTGGAAGAGACGTCCTTACTGCCCTCGGTCCGCATGAATTATCGTTATAAGCGCAATCATCATTTCGAGCTGGATTTGGGTAGCGAGTGGGTCAACCGCGATCAGGGCGGTATTTCAGATAGCTCTCTCGACTATTACATCGCGGCTGGTTATCGCTTTGATTTCTAATTTGGGAAGAGGTTTCTATGAATGAGTTTTGCCTCAAATTTTTGTCCCCTGTAAAAGGGGTAAGAATGGAGAGTACCAACAGCAAGCCAAGGGAGGAGCCATTATATGTTTCAGGCAAATAAACTCGTTTTGCGCTCCTCACGTAACTTCGATCAACCGCTAACGATCAGCCGCGTTGACTATTGTAAAGCCGGCACCTGCGACCAAGACTGCCCGCCAGTCCCGAAGCGGCCCCTTGCGTGGCCAGCGTCACCGCCAGGGCGATCATGGCGGCGGCCCCCTGGGTCAGGTCTTGACATTAGTGTCCGGCTTCATCGTCCCAGTTTTCAAGCTTGGCCTTGACAGCGTTCCACTCGACATCATTGCGGGTCCGCAATTGTGCCATCCAGGCCAGTTCGGGCTTTTTCGACAAGGTGACGATGCTGTCCTCGATGGACGCGCCGCTTTCGCAAGAGCCCGCTACAAAACTCATTGCTTGATTTTATTGAGTTTCCTCCGGTTCAGAATCAAGCAAACCGACGCAGAATGGGGCCCGTGTCCCTTTCAAGATGGCTTGCGCTGATAATGGATCGGAAGAGGCCGATAAAATCAGTGAGGAGCTTTGAAGCAGGCTCTTCCATTCAACAAACACCCCATTGCCCGCATCAAAGACAATGGAGCCCCTGGCGCGCAGCTGATTGTGGACGATGGTTTTGGAGTAGAATTAAGTGTATTTAGTAAACTGTCGCCGTAACCACGAGACCGCAACATCGCCAACATATTCATGGCAAAACCTTCATATCAGCAGTGAGATCATAATATGGGGCTTGGGCGCTATGAAGAAACGGGTTTGATATATGAAGTCAAATATTTAATTGGGCTTTTACCCTGGAAGGGTGGGTCAAATGATGGAGTAAGGGGCACGGTATCGTATGGTACCGGCCCAATCAGACCAGCATTGGTTAAAAGTCGAAATATATAAATTTCTGGGAACTGCCTGTGCTAACGGCGATGGCTAGGAGCCAGACCATGACAAGAGTGACCGATAAAATGGTCTTATTGCTTTTTCGATAAGCGAATCGGATATTTCGAAGACTATCAAAGCCATGAGAGATCGCAAAGAGACATAGCAAAATCAAAGAAAAGGCATGTAGCCCCAAAAAGTTATCATCAAGGGTCAATGGGCCAACCAAGCTGCCTTTTATAATAGTCAATGCTGTTGGCACATTGTCAGCCCTGAAAAAGACCCAGGTCACGATCACAAACAAAAGGGTTATGGCCCACTTAAAAAACCGCGGAACCATTTTTGAGATCCGCGTTGCGGTTGGCGAATAGTGGATTGAATGAACAACGATAATTCCCAAGCCGTGGGCTGCCCCCCAAACCAAAAAGGTCCAATTGGCCCCATGCCATAGTCCACCCAGCACCATCGTTACCAATATATTGGTTAGGTGGCGAGGCTTGGAGCTTCGGCTCCCGCCCAACGGGATATACAGATAGTCTCTTAACCATTTTGATAATGTGATATGCCAGCGCTTCCAGAACTCCTGCAGGTTAACGGCTGCATAGGGTTGAGCAAAATTTATAGGAAGGCGGACGCCAAGTATGATCGCTGACCCAATGGCCATGTCTGTGTAGCCACTAAAATCACAATATATCTGCAAAGTAAATCCGAGCATTGCAAGCCAGTAAGTTGGCGCACTCAATCCTTCTGGGGCAGCGAAAACAGGATCAATGATTGTACCGATCGAATCAGCAAAAATTAGTTTTTTGGCGAGGCCAACCGTGAAGACCGTCAACCCAAGACCGATTGAGCTCAGCTTGCGGGAATTGCCGCGCAGTAGTTGGGGAATGAGTTCCGAGGGGCGCAGAATCGGTCCGGCAATCAATTGCGGAAAGAACAATGTATAGGCAAATATGTGAAACAGGGATTTTTCAGCCGGAAAGCGCTTGCGGTAGACATCGACCACATAGGATATCATCGTAAAGGTGATGAATGATATTCCGAGCGGCAAGGCGACCTTAAGGTCAATGTGCGGTAGATTAAATACCGGCGAAATCATTTCATTGAAGAAGAAGTCATTATATTTAAAATATATCAATGGTGCGAGGAGACTGCTGATCGTCAGCAATAATCTTGTTTTCCGTTGCCCCAAATTGTCGGTGCCCTCAAACCATAACACACCTATATAGGCGAGGCTGCACAATAGACCTGGCACCCAGGCCAGATAGGGGTTCCACCACCCATAGAATATTAAACTCCCAACAACGATTAGATGTAAATGCCATTTACTACCCAAGAGCCGGAACAAAGAGTAGTATATCAAGAAGAATATTAAGTATTCAAGGGTGCTAAATAGCATATCATTATGTATCGATGTCGATGTCTGTGTTAATTTTATTTACGGTTGTTTTGCGACAGTGCCTTTTTGATGATCGGGTATAGCGTATTTGCCATCAGCTTATGACCAAGCTTATTCGGGTGAGGGTCGCCTGGCATCGCCCAAAGATCTTGCGATTTTATTTTCGAAAATGAAGGGTATAAGTCAACATAAACAAACCCTGTTTCATCGGAAACTTTTTTGATATCGTCATGGATAAATCGGAACGGATATTTTTCCAGCATATGAATATCAGGCGTCATGGCAAGAATGATCGGAATATTTTTCTTCTCAGCATATTGCGATAGTTTTTCCAATGATGTGCGCATCGCGCGGTAGCCTGAGGACGTCTTGTCATATACTTTCTTATAGTGATCAATGAGCGAAGCATCGCCCGTCTTATTGAACACTCGGTTGAAGGCGATCCACAAAGTGACCGCCAACTGACTATTGGCTAAAAACCAATTTCCTCCGCCCAGTTCGAGGACTTCGGCATCATTTACGAAATATTGCACGACGATCACATCTGGATTTAGATGCGTTAATTTTGTCAAAAAACGTTCGACATATCGTACCGTATTGTAGTTGCCAATACCACCGTTCAAAACTGAAATACTCTGCCCATTCCCCTTAAATTTTGTATTCAATATCTCCGTCAGTGAGTTGGCCTCATCGACGCCCCATCCCAAGGTGATGGAGCTACCGAGGAACAAAACTCTTTTGCCCTGAACCCCTTTTGGTCTGATTTCAGCCCCTCTCAAACCGTCGCGATTGATCCTGATATCAATCGATTGCAATTTGGCGCTGCGAGACGGGATGTGTTCATGGCCCAAAATAGTATTTGCGCTCGCGCGTTTGAGCGTTTTTGCATACCGCCACATTTCAATATCGTAGTTTTTCATATTTGCATTTTTGAGGCGTAAAAATGCTTCACCCAGACCGAATGCGAGCACGGTAGAAAAAATAACAACGATCGTTGAAAACACGAATTCTTTGGGACGAGGGCCCATTCGATCTCCCTGATTTTTCATTTCGTCATTTATCCGTACTTCTAAGCCCAAAACACACGCAATTCATGGTCTTTATCCGCGCAGGGATATTGGTTCGGCCATTATTCAAATTGAGAACGGCAAACTAGTGAACCTTTTTAGGGCACCAGCGGGCAAAAATGCAACCATTGTTTTTTTGAGCTACCTGATCATCATCAGTCCTTCGAAAACCAACGATAGTTTTACGTGAATACTGATTTTTCCAACCAATATTTCGGTGGTTTGAGCTGGTCCCACAAAATCGGACAGTCTGCTAAGGTGTATTCTTGTCAGATAGATGAGGAATATGCGAGATGACAAAGCGACGTCGTTTTTCGGCTGATTTCAAAGCGAAAGTAGCACTT
>JAJRQA010000149.1 GCA_024280475.1 Alphaproteobacteria bacterium | reverse complement strand
GCCATTCAGGCGGCGCTCCCGCAAGACGCCATCATCTCCACCGATATTGGCAATAATTGCGCCATCGGCAACGCTTATCCAAGCTTTGAACAGGGCCGCAAATATATGTCGCCCGGCCTGTTCGGCCCATGTGGATATGGTTTCCCCGCCATTCTTGGCGCCAAGGTCGGATGTCCTGATATGCCCGCCATCGGCTTTGCGGGAGATGGCGCGTTCGGTATTTCCATGAACGAGATGAGCGCTTGTGGCCGCGATGACTGGCCGCCCATCACCATGGTGATTTTTCGTAATTATCAATGGGGCGCGGAAAAGCGCAACACGACGCTTTGGTATAATGATAATTTCGTTGGCACCGAGCTGGACCGGGGCGTCAGCTACGCCAAAATCGGCGAGGCGTGCGGCGCTAAAGGCGTGCAAGTAGCCACGATGGAAGCGCTCACCAGCGAGCTCGCGGCTGCGGTCGCGGCGCAAAAAGACGGGGTCACCACTTTTATCGAGGTCATCCTCAATCAAGAGCTTGGCGAACCGTTCCGCCGCGACGCCATGAAAACACCGGTGCAAGTGGCGGGCATCAACCCGGATGACATGCAAACGCAATAAAAGCGGACGTGCCCCTGAACAAGGGGCGGCTATTTGGTTTACGCTTGCGCCTGTGCAACAGTGACAGCGATCATACGATAGACGTCTTGCGCACTACAACCGCGCGAGAGATCATTGGCGGGTTTGGCAAGGCCTTGCAATATGGGGCCAATGGCTTGCGCCTGACCAATACGCTCAGCAATCTTGTAACCGATATTGCCAGCTTCAAGATTTGGAAAAACCAACACATTGGCGCTTCCCTTGATCCGTGAATCAGGGGCTTTGGCGGCACTGACCTGCGCCACAAGAGCGGCATCGAGTTGCATCTCCCCTTCAACCAACAGATCCGGGCGCTCATGCTTGACCATGCCGGTCGCCTCGCGGACCTTGTCAACGAAGGGATGTTTGGCACTGCCATTTGTCGAAAAGGATAGCATGGCAATGGCTGGCTCAATGCCCATAAGGCCTTTCACACTGTCAGCCGATGCAATGGCAATTTGTGCCAACTGGCTGGCATCTGGATCCACCACCATCGCACAATCTGCAAAAAACAACACATTATTGGTATTCTCAAGTGGGGCGGCCAACATCATCATAAAAAAGCTGGAAACCAGCTTTGAACCTGAAGCCAGCCCGATAATCTGGATGGCTGCTCGAACGGTATCCCCCGTAGTATGCACGGCCCCGGCGACAGAGCCATCCGCAAATCCCTCACGCACCATCATGGCAGAAAATTCTAGTGGCCTTGCCACGATTATACGGGCCTCGTCCAGCGTCACACCCTTGTGCTGGCGCAATTGATAATAGGACTGCGCAAAACGCTCCAACCATTGCGAACTATTCGGGTCGATAAACTGCACTGGCACACCAGAAATCTCATGCGGTTGGTCAAGGCCGTTTTGATGACCTGCTGCACTCACCAGAGTGATCTGGGCCAGACCTTCGCTGGCCGCTTTGAGGGCCCCTTTCACAACGCGCTGATCATCGCCTTCAGCCAGAACGATATGGCTTGGATTGGCGCGCGCGCGATCAAGAATATCTTCAAATGGTTTCATGGCAGTCCCCTTTTTAGGGCAATGCTAACGCAATTTACTTGCGCTTGTCATCATGATTTCTGCCTGCCTATGCAGCGGGGTTTTTATGACCTGTCGAAAGGGCTAAAATACAGTTGCCACATGTATTTAGCATTTGAACAAATGATAGCAATGAAGGATACTCGTTCAAAGTATATAACAAGAAGATGTCCCCTTATGTAATCGAGGAGATCCAATGAAGATCCAGCCTTTCACCGGCAGCTTTACGCAGCAAGAAGCTATAAGTGATGCCGCCATCGATGCGGCAGTTGAAGTGCTGCGCACTGGCCGGCTTCATCGATATAATACGCATATTGATGAAGTCTCACACACAGCAAAACTCGAACGCGAATACGCCGATTATCAGCAAAGCACTTATTGTTTGGCCTGTGCGTCAGGTGGATATGCCATGAGCATTGCCTTGCAGGCGGCGGGTATCAAACCAGGGGAAACAGTTTTAACCAATTCGTTTACGCTGGCCCCCGTGCCAGGCTCCATTGTAAATGCGCGAGGGGCACCGGTGTTTGTTGAGATCACCAATGATCTTGTGCTTGACCTTGAAGACCTGCAAGACAAAATCAAATCAACAAGGGCCCGATTTTTACTGCTTTCGCATATGCGTGGGCATCTGGTCGATATGGATCGATTGATGGACATTGTGAAGACCAATGATTTGCTTCTCATTGAAGACTGCGCCCACACAATGGGAGCGCAATGGAACAATCGAAAAAGCGGTAATTTCGGCCTCGCATCCTGCTTTAGCACCCAAACTTACAAGCATCTGAATTCCGGGGAAGGCGGACTTCTCACATCAGATGATAGCGAATTCATGGCGCGCGCCATTATGTTGTCCGGCTCATACATGTTATATGACAGGCATGGGGCGGCCCCTGCCAGCAAAGTATTTGACGATATTCGCCTTGATACTCCCAATTGTTCGGGGCGCATGGACAATTTGCGCGCAGCAATCCTCCGGCCGCAACTTGCCCAGCTTGAGAGCAATATTGAACGCTGGAACGAGCGCTACAAAGCCATCGAAAAGCGCCTTGCGAAAAACGATGCGATCCGCCTCCCTATCCGGCCACCAGCTGAACACTATGTAGGCAGCTCCATCCAGTTTTTTATCGAGAATATTTCTGCTACAGCCGCTCGCGATTTTCTCATTGCCAACAAGCAACTGGGTGTTGAGCTGAAATGGTTTGGAGATGACGATCCGGTGGCCTTTACCAGCAATCACAAAAGCTGGCGCTACATAAACGAA
Organism: Alphaproteobacteria bacterium; assembly: GCA_024280475.1. GTDB lineage: Bacteria > Pseudomonadota > Alphaproteobacteria > Rhizobiales > JAKIUO01 > JAKIUO01. The sequence goes on along the minus strand of JAJRQA010000149.1, from coordinate 149 downwards.
CAATCGCTGCCCAAAACGGACTCTGCTCTCTCAGGGCTTTTCGATATGCGCATACCCTTGACTTTTTCACTGGCCGATTGCGAGCATATCGCGGATATCATTGTCGCATGTGCGCATCATAGGTGAGTATCGGGGGTGAGTATCGGGGG
>JAJRQA010000148.1 GCA_024280475.1 Alphaproteobacteria bacterium | reverse complement strand
GTCGGCAACATCAAGATTGGTTTGCATCTGTATCATGACAATTCTCGTATTTTCTTGCGGGCTTTTAAATTCCAATCATCTGACGGTTTGAGGGTCTCCCCCCGTAGCTCATCAAACAATCCTCTAATCCAGCCGTTTTCATCTAATTCAGGTTTGATCCAAAATAATGAGGACCAAGGTTCTCAAAATATCGGGTTCGCTCAATTCAGGCTTTTGACAGCTTATCCGTCAAGAACCGTCCATCTTTTGTGCTTTGATATGGGAGCACATTCTTCAATTTTCACCATATCCCCTTGCTTGTGGACATTTTTTTCGTCATGCGCCTTGTAATTCTTGGAGCGACGAACAGTTTTCTTGAACAAGGGATGGGTGAAGCGGCGCTCAACTTTCACGACAATAGTCTTGTCGCTTTTGTCTGATACTACAACACCTTGCAAAATTCGTTTAGGCATAATCTAATTCCAATTCCTAAAAGGCCTTTATCTATAAGGTTCAGGCCTCTACAGATGACTGCTTTTGTTTGACCAGTGTCTGAATACGCGCCACGGTCCGGCGTACCTGACGCATCCGTGCTGTATTCTCGAGCTGGCCAGTCGCTTGCTGAAAGCGCAGATTGAACTGCTCTTTCTTTAATTTAATCATTTCATCACCGAGTTGATCGACCGTCATGTCTTTCAGCTCTTGTAATATTTTTGAGTTTTTCATAACTCGTCTCCTCAAAACGCCTGAAGGGCGCTCCAATATAAATAGAACCGTTTTGTCTTACGCACCAAAACGACGGACAATGCGTGTCTTGATCGGTAGCTTTGCGGCTCCAAGAGCCAGCGCCTGACGCGCTACTTCATCAGAAACACCATCGATTTCAAACATGATACGTCCTGGCTTTACCTTGGCAGCCCAAAATTCAACAGATCCCTTACCTTTACCCATGCGGACTTCGGTTGGCTTCTTGGTAACGGGAACATCTGGAAAAATCCGGATCCAAACACGGCCCTGTCGTTTCATATGACGAGTGATGGCACGACGCGTCGCCTCAATTTGACGAGATGTAACCCGCTCTGGCTCAAGGGCTTTCAGGCCATAGGCACCAAAGTTCAGGCTCGTGCCGCCTTTGGCATTCCCCTTGATCCGACCTTTGAACATCTTACGGAACTTTGTCCGTTTTGGCTGTAGCATCTTGCTTTCCTCAAATCACGACACCGGCAAGCGGTCTTCGTTTCACTTATTCATTTTCGGACATTCTATGCAAACGCCCTATCTCATATCTTAACGCCTTGGTGCACCACCTGGTCCACGAGGTCCGCCACCTGGGCGTCCGCGACCACCACCACCTGGACGACCACGGCCACCGCCGCCGCCTTCTTGCATCTTCTTGGCACGATTTTCCTGAGCCATGGGATCATGCTCCAGGATTTCACCCTTATAAATCCACACTTTCAGGCCGATAATACCGTAAGCGGTTTTCGACAAAGCCGTACCATAATCAATATCAGCACGAAGTGTATGCAATGGCACCTGGCCTTCGCGATACCATTCCATGCGAGCGATTTCAGCACCGGCCAAACGACCCGAGCTATTAATCCGGATGCCAAGGGCACCAAGACGTTGCGCCGATTGCATCGCCCGTTTCATGGCCCGTCTGAACGCCACACGACGTTCAAGCTGCTGCGCGATGCCTTCAGCAACCAATGTTGCGTCAATTTCAGGCTTGCGAATTTCAGCAATATTCACATGAACATCGCTATCGGTGAATTTCGAAAGCTTCTGGTTCAGCTTGGCAATATCGGCGCCAGCTTTACCAATTAACACGCCGGGGCGCGCTGTATGAATAGTCACGCGGCATTTTTTGTGCGGCCGCTCAATGATCACTTTGGAGATGCCGGCACGACGACGATCTTCCATGACGAAATCACGGATTTTCAGATCCTCATGCAGCAATTTGCTATATTCTTCTCCATCAGCAAACCAGCGACTGTCCCAAGTACGGTTAATGCCAAGGCGCATACCGATTGGATTAACTTTTTGTCCCATCAGGCATTCTCCTCTTTAGCCATTTCAACATCCTTGACGATGATGGTCAGCATTGAAAACGGCTTCAAAATTTTTGCTACCCGACCACGAGCACGTGGTTTCCAACGTTTCATAACCAGGTTTTTTCCGCAAAAGGCCTCTGACACGATCAGATTATCGATATCATGGCCGTGATTATTTTCAGCATTGGCAATGGCTGAATTAAGTGTCTTCAAGACATCCTTGGCAATCCGTTTGCGAGAGAATGCCAGCTCATTAATAGCGACACTGACTTTTTTCCCGCGGATCATCTGGGCAACCAGATTGAGCTTTTGCAGACCAGTGCGAATATTACGCGTTACGGCTTTCGCCTCATAGTCAGCAAGCTGTCTTTCGCGTTTGCGCTTCCCCATCTTAATTCCTCTTTGCCTTCTTGTCCGCCTCATGCCCGAAAAACGTTCGGGTCGGCGCAAACTCACCAAATTTATGACCAATCATGTCTTCTGTCACATTAACCGGAATATGCTTGCGACCATTGTGGACGCCAAATGTCAGTCCAACAAATTGTGGCAAGATCGTAGAGCGGCGGCTCCAGATCTTGATAATTGCGTTGGACCCACTTTCGCGAGCGACCGCTGCTTTTTTAAGCATATAGCCATCAACAAACGGACCTTTCCAGATTGAACGGGTCACTAGCTCTTTCTCCTTACCAAATCACGAGACCATCTTATGGGGCCAATTCCAGCAGCCCGGTCTCTTGCAAATTCTTGTGTTTGAACCAAGAGCCGAACTCTTGATCCAATATGCTAACGGCGTTTCTTCTTGAGATGCCGCGAACGAACGATATATTTATCAGTGGCACGATTTGAACGCGTGCGCTTACCCTTAGTTGGCTTGCCCCATGGAGACACCGGATGGCGACCACCAGAAGTACGACCTTCACCTCCACCATGAGGATGATCCACCGGGTTCATCGCAACACCACGAACAGAGGGTCTCTTGCCAGCCCAGCGGTTACGTCCAGCTTTACCAAGCTTGATATTACCGTGATCCGGGTTCGATACGGCGCCAATGGTTGCCATGCATTCATGACGGACCCGGCGCTGCTCGCCTGATTTCAGTCTCAAGATCGCGTAACCGGCATCGCGGCCAACAAGCTGCACAAAACTACCTGCAGCACGGGCCAATTGACCGCCCTTGCCAGCTTTCATTTCCACATTATGGATCAGCGTACCAATCGGAATAGAGCGAATTGGTATGGCATTACCTGGCTTCACATCAACTTTTTCACCAGATACAACCTGATCGCCGACACTTACTCTTTGTGGCGCAAGAATATAGGACAGTTCGCCATCTTCATAACGAATGAGCGCAATAAAAGCAGTACGGTTCGGATCATATTCGATCCGCTCGACAACGGCTGACATATCCATTTTGCGGCGCTTGAAATCAATCATGCGATAGGTGCGCTTGTGCCCACCACCACGACGCCTTGCGGTGACACGACCATGATTGTTCCGCCCACCACTGCCGGTCAAGCCTTCGGTCAATTTCTTGACGGGCTTTCCCTTCCACAGTCCACTGCGGTCAACAAGTACCAGCCCACGACGGCCCGGTGTTGTTGGATTGAATGTCTTCAGTGCCATCTAAATGCACTCCTCAATCGATTAAGCGATGCTATATCCCTTATCCTAAACAACGGAGTAAGGTCGATCGCGCAAAAACTAAATGCCTGATGTGATGTCGATGCGTTCGCCATCTTTCAGTGTAACAATGGCAAACTTGGTATCGCTTTGACGCCCCTTGCGCCCCTTAAACACCTTGGATTTACCTTTACGGTTGAGCGTATTAACAGCCTCAACCTTGACTTCAAACAGTTTTTCAACTGCTTCCTTGATCTGTGGCTTTGTCGACCAACCGGCAACCTTGAACATTACCTGATTATATTCGGACAAAAGCGTCGATTTCTCACTCACAACCGGCGCGAGAATGACATCATATTTCTTGGCTTCGTTGCTCATCACCCTTAACCCTCGCCCTTGTCGCTACTAAAGCGTTTTTCCAGCGCACTCACCGCTTCGGTGGTCAGTACGAGTTTTTCGCGGCGCAGAATGTCGTAAACATTGATGCCCTCAATCGGCAACACATCGACGCGCGGGATGTTACGAGCAGCCAGAGAAAAGTTTTCCTCCAGTGTTGAACCGTCAATAATCAGCGCAGATGTCAAACCCAATCCTTCCAGCTGCTTGCGCAGGGTTTTAGATTTGGGCTCGCTAACAGATGCCTTGTCGAGCACGATCAATTCATTTGCCACAACTTTTGCAGAAAGGGCATGTCTGAGCGCCAGCGCTCTCACTTTTTTTGGCAGTTTACTTGCGTGCGAGCGAGCAACAGGTCCAAAAGATTTGCCGCCACCACGAAAAAGGTTGGCTTTTCTGTTACCATGACG
>JAJRQA010000147.1 GCA_024280475.1 Alphaproteobacteria bacterium | reverse complement strand
CGCCGCGCCTTTTCCGAGCGCGCCGCCATCAACGCCCCCATACAAGGCTCCGCCGCCGACATCATCCGCCGCGCCATGATCCACATGCCAAACGCGCTGGTAAGCGCTAACCTCAGCGCCAAAATGCTCTTACAAGTGCATGATGAACTGATCTTCGAAGTGCAAGAGGCGGAGGTCGATAAAACCATCGCTACTGTCGCCGCAACCATGGAACGCGCCTGCGAACCCGTGCTGCAACTCGCCGTACCATTGAAGGTCGACGCCATGGCCGCCGATAATTGGGACGAGGCGCATTAGTGATGTGCTGCCTTAAAATGCTTCCATACGAAAACAGAATTAACCGAATAATGATGGATACATTGATATAATTTGTCATTATGATTATATGTATCCATCATAATGTCGATTAATAAAGGTATATCTATCATGAATATGATCTACCAAGAACCGGTTTTGACTTCTCTCGATAAAGAAGTGCTCGAACTCATCTCAGATCAGCGTAAACAACTCAAATTGTACACATCTAACAGTCCAAGGCGGTGGATGGGCACATTGCGAAAAACGTCATTTGCACGAGCTGTTCGTGGCTCAAATAGCATTGAGGGCTATAATGCTTCTCTAGAAGATACTGTTGCCATAATAGATGATGAACCAGTTCTTGATGAACGAAGTGAAACATGGCTCGCGATTAACGGATATCGAGACGCAATGACCTTTATACTTCAAGCAGCAAGCGATCCGTATTTTGAATGCTCAAAACAATTTCTAAAATCTCTTCATTTTATGATGCTAAAGCATAAACTAGATAAAAATCCTGGAAAATATAGACCCGGACCGATTTCAGTTTTTGATTATTCAATCGGCGCAACTGTGTATGAAGCACCTGATTTTGAGATACTAGATAGCTTAATTGATCAGTTAGTTGATTATATCGAGGACAAAGATACTAACACGCCTTCCCTTGTTCGAGCAGCAATGGCCCACCTGAACTTGACGATGATACACCCGTTTTCCGACGGCAATGGCAGAATGGCTAGAGCACTTCAAACATTGGTTATTGCGAGAGAAGGGATTATTAATCCTGTCTTTTCAAGTATTGAAGAGTGGCTTGGTCAGAATACAAATGCTTACTACGACAAACTTGCTATCACAGGCAATGGAAAATGGAACCCAGATGGTGATGCATTGCCTTGGGTTCGTTTTTGCCTGATTGCTCACTACCAACAAGCTTCGACACTATTGCGCAGGAATGAAGAATATTCCGATCTTTACACGCATATCGAAAAAATCATAGAACAACACCAATTACAAAATCGAATGTGGGTAGCCCTGTTCGAAGCAGCCCTTGGGTTACGTATAACAAATGCAATGTATCAAAAGGCGGCCGAGATAAAATCACAAACAGCAACCAGAGATCTTCGGCGTCTATGCGACCTCGAATTGCTAACAGCGGTTGGCGAAAAAAGAGGGCGCACATACAAAGCTGGCAGCTCTATAATGAAAATTTGGCAAAAGGTCCGAATATCAAGACCGTTGAAGAATCCATATGATGTACTTGTCGAATTGAAAGCTCCGCCACGCTTGCCCGGTATCTAAAAACTTACCAATCGACAAATTATTTTAGACCTACCCTCTTACCTCAACATCCACAGTCCTTGGCGCGCCGGAGCTTGCACCGGCAGCATCGGTGACGGATACCGCAAAACTGGCCGAAGCATTTTGTTTGCCGTCATGGACGAAGACGATGATGCCTTTTTCCAGTTGCTCCTGGGTGAAGCTTTGGGCGGCGACTTTTGGTTTGTCGGTGCAGATCACATAGCCGTTTTTCATATCGGAGACAGCAAATTTCAAATCTTTGGGATCATCATCTGGATCAACAGCGGTGAGATCATCCGTGGTCAGGCGCACGGCTTTGCCTTTCGAGACGGTAATTTTCATATCGCCCGCAAGGGTTGGCGGAATATTGCGCACATCAGCCGACAGCTCGCCCCCTTCCATCAGGGCTAGCGTACCATAGATGACATCGCCATTGACGGATCCCGTCGATCCAATATCGAGGAGACCCTTGACGATGATTTCGCCCTGGATGAGCCCGTTGGCCGATATCTCTTTGGCACGCACCGTGCCGATCGCTTTGCCGCCGGGATGAATGACCAGATGGCCCACGTCCAACTGGCCGTTGACCATGCCATAGACTTCCACAAGAGCATCGGGGGCCTTGATCTCCCCCTCCACCACCAGTTCTCTGGAAATGATCGTCGGTTTTTGATCAGTCATAATGCGGGTCATCCCATTAAGTGTCATTGATTGTAGGTATTTGTGCGAGTGATCAATTCTTATTTGAAAATCATGTCGCTGATAAGAACGAAATTTTCAGGGCGTTTAATTTTTGTAAATGCGAGACAGCATGCCATCGAGGGAAAATTGACCAGCTCCGCGAATGACCAGATAGACCAGTGGAAATATCCATAACAGGCGCTGATCCCAGACAACGGAATTATGAATGCGATCAAACGGTATGCCGATTGCTTTGGCCTCCAGTCCGAGAAAGACAATGTCCACATAGGTCATGACAGCCACAAAGCCGATCATTGCCAGTGCTGCAAAACGGGTAAACAGACCAACCAAAATCAGGAACGGCAAAACGAATTCGGCGTATGTGCCCAAATGGACAATCAAGCCATAGGGTATGAAGGCAATCTTTGAGGTATCATAACCAACACTTTCGGCGATACTGGGAAGGATCTGGGCATAAGCGCCATCACGAGCGATGAAAATTCCGGGAAACCCACTACCAACCTTTGTCAGTGCGGAGCTAAGAAAATATCCAAGCAAAACGCTTGCAAACACCAACCGGGCCGCCAGCCCCAAAAACCAGTCGCCAGCCATCTTTTGGATAAATGAAAAAAACCCGTTATATAGCCCACAAATAAAACACATGATATTAGTCCCCCTGGTTTCAAACACTACTTTGTTATTATTGTAGAAATCACTTTGGTATCAAATAGTGCGCCAATAGCACTGGCTGGATCAAAGCTACTGAAACTATTCCCTTTGTCAATGGCAATTCCCAGGGGATAGCCCCCATATAGCGACTTAAAAAAAGCATGTGTAGCTGGCTCAAGTACTCTCACATCGACATCCCATTTGGGTCGGTTAACAAGACCGCACTCCGCTTGTTGGACAATATCGCCCAGCAGATCTGTTGTTCCCTCCCCTTGGTGGGCCGACCAGATCGAAAATATTGGATGATCAAAGCGCAGCAATTGCACGCTCGCGCAAAATTGGAAGCGTAAACTGGTCAGCTCTTCTTGCGGATAATCTCCAAGCGCCTCGATGCTCAAAGGGGTCTCATCAATGGCGTGATAGGCCCCTAACCAGGCCCATTCCAGCTTTGCCATATCGGCAAGCATCGGCAGGTTTGCGGCGGGCTCGAACGTCTCGATAAAGGCCGCATAGCCCTCGCCATAGTCGAGCAGCACGGGTGATGTGGGCAGATTGTCTCCGACATAAACCCGCGCCATCGCCGTTGCAAACTCTTCCCCGACCAGAGCACTAACTACCGGGTAGGTGTCAATGATCGCCTCCGTGAGGCTCACCATAATATTGTTACGATAGACGTTGAAACGCTTTTGCGCCAGCTTGCCAACTGTTTTGCCAACAAATGAGGGCAGGTCTTTAGCAGGGTCAAGCAGCGCTTGCGCAAATTGCGTTTGTTGATCGCACCAGTTTTTTGTCGCGGGCGGCCTATTTTTCATCTGCCATCTCGCGGGTCACACCAGGTCGGTTATTTACGGTCTTCGCGCCATGGCCTTCAAGGCGCGTTTCTGCCAATTGCGCCTGGGAATATAAAACCTCCCAAGCCGGGATATCATTGTCCCACTCAACAAGAGTTGGAACCTGCCCCCCAACCTGCAGCGCCAGCTCATACAGCTCCCAAACCTCGTCGCAGATTTCGCGGTCATGCGCATCGATTAGAATTTTTGCACCGGCGTCATCATAGTCCTCGCCATGCCCTGCAAGATGGATCTCCCCGACATATTGATGGGGGAAACGCTTGATATAGTCGCGGGGATCCAAATTATGGTTGGTGCAAGAAACAAATACATTATTGACATCGAGCAACAGACCGCAGCCAGTCGCCTTGACGACAGAGCTTAAAAAATCAATTTCTTCAATCACGCTGTTTTCAAAACAGATATAGGTGGCGGGGTTTTCCAGCAACATGGTCCGGCCGATTGTGTTGTGTATTTCGTCAATATGATCGCACACGGTTTGAAAGGTCGCGCACGTATAGGGTGCTGCCAGCAGATCGTTGAAATAGCGGCCCTGATGGCTTGACCAGGCCAGATGTTCAGAAAAGCTTTGCGGCTCATAGCGATCAATGACCTGCTTCAAGCGCGCCAAATGACGCTTGTCGAGTTTGTCCGCGCCGCCAATCGACAGCCCGACCCCATGCACGGAAAGAGCATAAAGCGCGCGAATTTTGGAGAGATATTTGTGAGGAGGCCCGCCCGCCCCCATATAATTTTCGGGATGGACTTCGAACCAGCCAATATCTGGTTCCTGTTCAATGATCAAATTATAATGCTCGGCCTTGAGGCCCACTCCGGCCCTGTTAGGCAGACCATCTATTGAGTGTTTAATATCCAAATGCATTCGTATCGCCCCCGCCTCGTTACAAAAAAGGACGCCATCCTTGCAATCATCAACTATATTGCACTGAAATGCCATAGCACGGTCGTGCTATGGCATTTCAGATCGTTCAGACAGTCTTTAAAAGACTGGAGGAGCTACGAGCTCTAGCTTGGGACGTCGCGTTTAAGCTCTGCAAGAGATCCCTTGCGATCGCCTGGAAGCGTCATGGAAGCGCATGTACCGGTTGGTACAAGTGTCCAAGCATTGCCCTGATAGTCAACTGTCGACGTGCCAGCACAACTTGTACCAGCGCCGGCTTTACAGTCGTTTTTACCAGCAAGTGAAACGCCATAGCATTTTACTTTTGCGCCAGCACTTGCATCTGTTGCGCTCAGTGTGGTCATGGTCATTGCAGTTGCAACGGCACCGGCGACAATCGCGGCTGAAGCTAGTTTCTTACTCATTTATAGTCTCCCTTATAATCATTCATCTTAGCGTCGAATATCAAAACAGCAGTTTTCTAAGGCATTTTTCAGGCCAAAATCAGAGAATCAGCGTTCCGACCGACACAAGGAGATCGTATTCCACGACAAATGTACATAAGAATGAAATCACAGTTTCGTGTAATTTGATTTTGTGGATGATTGTCAGACTATCTTTTGCGGCGTAAACGCACATAAAGAGCACCGGTGCCGCCATGCCTGTTTGGCGCATCGCTATATCCCGCGACAATCAAGCGAAGATCGGGTTCGCCGAGCCATAAAGGCACCATGCGGCGCAACACCCCGCGTTCTTGATCACCAAATTGTTCTGGTTCGCCAAACATCATATCTTCACTGGCATTTGCGCGGCCCTTACCGGTGATCACCAATATGTGGCGATATCCCTTTATCTGAGCGTTGGCAAGAAAGTTGACAAGAGCAATATGTGCACCGGCCTGGCGCATGCCATGCAGATCCAGTCTGGCTTCAATGGGCTGATGGCCCTTGTTGATTTGGCGCATTTCACGGCGCGAAAAACTGTCTTGTTGAGGAAGTTGAATTTGTTGATTGGCCATTTGTTGACCGGACAAGGGCCGCACATTAAGGGTGCCGCGCGCGCTGACCCTCTGGGGCGTGCTGATCTTGCCTTGGGACGCCTTGGGCGGCAACTCCACGTGCGAGCGGGCAGCTTGTCCCATTGGCAAATCGGGTTTTTCATCGAGCAAGGGGCCAAAATGCAGGCGATCCCGGTCGCCCTTCAAAGGCGTCAGACTATTGGTCACTTGCGCCCAAAGGTCAGCATCTTCCTGCAACAATGAACGTGCTTTGGTTGCGGGTGCTGTTTTGACGCTCAAGGGCTGATTTGTCGAAGCTTGTTTGTTTTTCCCAGATGATTTGCGCCGCCCCATAAATCAATTGCTTTCGGACTTGAAGCTGCTAAAGGCATGAACTCCGTAGCCTTCAAATACCGGGGGGCGGTTCTGCGCACGCGGCTTCTTGCTTGCCCGCACGACTTTTGGGGCTGGCGCTCGTTTGACAGTTTTTATCATATTGGCGCGCTTTGGGGCCGGGCTATCCTTGGCGGCGCTGATTAAAATTGGTTTGGCTCGCGGCAATAACACATAGAAATCGCCTTTGTGATAGGTTCGCCCGGCAATATCACCGGCCTTGCCACCCGATCCCCAGAAAATATCACCGCGTCTTGCACCCTTGATGGCCGTTCCGGTATCTTGCGCGATCATCAAACGGCGCAAATTACGATGGCCATCCTTGCGAAAATTTGGCACCGAAAGAAAAATCGGCAGACCAAGATGATAGTGGCGACGATCCACTGCCAGCGATCGACCGCCAATTAGCGAAACGCCCTGCGCCCCGATCGGACCATTTATAAGAGCATGATTTTTCAGTTCGCGAAAAAAGATGAAACTTTTATTGCGCCACATGGCGCGGCGTCCCTGCGAAGGGTTGGCCCGCAGCCAGGCTTTGACGCTTTTTAGCGAAACCTTGTTGCGGGGGATCAGTTTGGCCCGCACAAGCGCCCTGCCCACGGAGGAATAATCATAGCCATTTTTACCATCAAAACCGATGCGGATACGCGATCCATCAGGCAGAACAATGCGGCCAGATCCTTGAATATGCAGGAAAAAAGCATCCACCGGGTCGGCCAGCCAGATCATTTCAAGGCGTTGTCCCTTAAGCCCACCGCTCTCGATCTGTTCGCGGGTCATATAAGGCTTGAGGCCGTTTCTGGTGCGTTTGGCATAGGTCAGCTTTCGAGACAGACCAGCGCGCCGCGCCGCTTTTCGCATACCCCGACCATGCAGTCCAACAAGATCACGAGGGCGCCGATAGAGCGGCACATTAAACTTTGCAGTGCGCACACGCGAGCCATAGAGTTCTGGCTCATAATATCCGGTCAGCAGACTACGGCGGCCGGATTGAACCTTGTGAACCGTAAAATAGCTTTCAAAAAAGACCCGTGCCCGGTTATTGGATAATTTGCGTGGCAGTCGCCTGGCTTTGCGGCAGGCCATCGCCAACCGGTCGCGCCCCAGGCTGATCTTCTCGCAAGAGCGCAAAAACGCGGTAAACGCCTTGGCGTGATCATCGCGTCGCCAACCAGGAACTGAGGTGAATGTGACAGGTTTAGAGCTTAGTGATTTTATATAGCGCTTGGCCACGGCACTCTCCGTCATCACCAATGATGCGAGACCACCAGTTATTGTCCACGCCAATAGCCCAAAAGCGACCCTGGAAATAATTTTCAACCGTTTCATATCAGCCAACCCACGCTTCACCAGATGATTGCAAAAGAAACCCTAAGGACAAAATAGGGCAATTTGCTGATCAATCTGTTTATCTGACATAAAAACTGATCTGCTGGTCAAAAATTAAAAAGGGTTCGGGAATCAAGACGCCGATTCCGTTGCCACTAATTCCCAGTTTGGGTCTTTTGCACGCGTATCTCTGGCAAAGGTCCAGATATCGGTGACTTCTCTGACCTTTTTTGGATCACCCTCAATAACATCTCCATCGCGATTATGGGTGGAGGTGATAAGCGAGCTGACAAATTTGATGGTGATGCGGGCGGTGCGCTCGGCACGCAGTTCTGCGCTCATGATCTCAGCGGCATCAATGCCCACGAAACTGGAACTGACAATCAGGTTTTTATGTTCACGCGTATCAATAGCACTTAGAAAACCCTCATAGACTTCCTTGGCAAGCAATTGTTTCAAAAGCTTGCGATTGCCTTCCGCAAAAGCCATGACAATCATTTCATAAGCCGTTTTGGCGCCATTATAAAAACCCTCTGGCTCAAAGCTTTTATCAGCTGCAACAATGTCCTGCAGGCCTTTTTCCAGGGCGCTGCCCTTTTGTGCATATTTATTAATTTGATCAGCCATATTGACGCTTTTCTTGACCTCGCGATCAGGTTGGGTTTGCTGGTCGGCATGGGTCGTTCTGGTGGGTAATGTCACGACATTATCAGACCCGCCGCGCCGCTGCTCGGAGGGTTGATCATTGGACTTGCGCGGCCCATATCCATCCATTGGACGTCGATCATCTTCATCATCGGTTTGACCAAGCACGCTGCGCAGCTTTAGACCGACAATAATCGCAACAACAAGAAAAATAAGCGTGACCGGATCCATATTTCCACTCAGTATGACAAAATTTCTGCATAATATCCCTCAGAAGCCTCGAAAAGCACGCGTCTGTCAGGATCGAATAAAACTCTTGGTCCAGATATAAACCTTCTCCCCCCCAAAGGACAAGGGCAGAGAAAGCTTATTTGTCTGCGCAAGAAAATTGACTATATGTTCTTATGAAGTGAAAAGAAGGAACAAAAATGCCTTTTCTGATTTTAGCCCTGTTTATCGGCCTCCCGATTGCGGAAATTGCCGTCCTGATCAAGGTCGCCGATTATATCGACCTGTGGCCCACCATTTTACTCATCGTTTTCACGGCAGTGATCGGTGTATACCTCTTGCGTTTGCAAGGCTTGAGCTCTCTTGCCCGTGCCCAAACTTCGTTAAACGAGGGACGCCTGCCGGTGAACAGTATCACCGATGCCGTCGGGCTGATGCTGGCGGGGGCCTTTTTGCTGACCCCAGGGCTGATTACCGATACGCTGGGCTTTGCCCTATTGATCCCGGCAGTGCGACATGGCATCGCCGGCTATTTCTTTAACAAGGCCAAAAAGTCGGCCAATATCAAAGTAGATATTTTTGGCGAGGCTCCCGGTCCCCAAAGCCACGATCCCTTTGGCACAAGCGATCAACCCAGGCCGCGCAGTGAGGGCCCGATTATTGAGGGGCAAGTGATTGAACCTCAACCAAAGCCTGGGAAAAGTAAAAAAACCAAAGGCCGCTCATCAGATAAATCCTCACCCTGGAACCAATAGTTCACGGCGTTTGCGGGATACGTCTTGCCAAGCGCGCCTACCCCGTGCTAGCGCACTTACAACGAAATTTTATTGTGTACCGTTCACCAGAAAATCCAGACCAACGATTGTCGGCTTTGTGAATTGTGCTCCAAAAGGGGAGAAGAAAAATGAGTGATGACAAAAAATCCAAAGACTCAAAAAAGGAAACCAAAGGCTCTGAAAATGGCAATGGCTCTGTTGCGCCAGAGCAGGCCCAGTTCAATGTACTGGCCCAGTTCATCAAGGATCTTTCGTTCGAAAGCCCCAATACACCAGCCTCACTTCGCGGTCCCGGTGATGATCCCAACCTGCAGGTTGATGTAACGGTCGCGGCTGACAAGATCGAAGATGATGTCTATGAGGTCGTTATTAATTTTGTGGCAGATGCGGCCAACAAGGCTGGCGCCATTTACAAGCTCGAACTCGTATATGGTGGACTGTTCCGCCTTCACAATATGCCCGACCACATCAAGCATCCGGTGTTGTTCGTCAATTGCCCGACGCTTTTGTTCCCGTTCTTGCGCCGCATTGTGGCTGATCTGACCAGAGAAGGAGGCTTTCCGCCCTTGATGCTTGACCCCATCGACTTTGCTTCGCTTTACAAGCAGAACCTTGACAAGGCCAATGCTGAGAAAAAAGAAAAAGCAGATAGCTAAGGGCTACATGGGCCTCCCTTACCTGAGACACAGAAAAGACCGAAAAATACCCAAGAAGCTGCTGTTCATAACGGCTGGCTTTTGCGCCTAAGTCACCCTTGCTTCCCTGCTGTTGAATGACTACGGGCTATTTTTCGGGCTATTCTATGATTGGCTTATTGTGCTTGCTGCCGCGTCAATCGCTGGACTGATATCGCGGCTAATATATTTCGCCAGCTGCATTTTTGCCGGGGTCAGCCTGTTCTGGACCTTGCAAATGGTCGTTCTCACCATCGTCCTGCAGCATTATTAGGAAGAGACCGCCATGATCGAGCTGAACAATTTTAGTGGCTATCTGGTCGTCTATTGGATGATCCGCCTGCTCAGTTATGCCATTGCCGTCATGGCAGTGTGGGGCCTTTACGATCCCCGCCGCTTTTTTGGCGAGCGCATATTTGCCGGCATTGGTCTGTTTATGTCCGGCCAGATCTACCTGCTCTCCATGATCATGGCCATCCCATTAGCAGGCTGATTTTACCAAAACACAAAAGTTGCCTCATAAAACGCTTCCGGGACAAACCTGGCGCAGATCCGGAAACCAGATCAACACGCCGTAGTTTCTTTGGAATCCCGTGCCTCTGTGCTATGGGCTCCGGCTTAAATCCGGGATGCAAATATGATTTTATTTATGCGCACTGCCAAATTCAGCCCTTCAGCCGATGCCAAAGCGGATCGTCTCCCAGCGTCTTGATGAAGGCTTCATGGGCCTCGCGCTCTTCATCGGTCAGCAGCGAGGGCAAAGGCGTTGCGCGCGGTTTGACACGGGCCAGCTGCAAACCGCCCTCGTTTTCACTGCGTGACCCCGCCCCCAGATCAAAGCCCCCCTGATGGCCACCGATCAGCTCCAGATAAACCTCGGCCAGCAATTCACTATCGAGCAAGGCGCCATGCTTTTCGCGTGATGAATTATCGATATTAAAGCGCCGACACAGGGCATCAAGATTATTCGCTGCGCCGGGATATTTCTGGCGTGCCATCTTTAAAGTATCGATTACATTGGACCAGGCGATAATGGGTCGCCCCGCCTGTTCCAGTTCGAAATTAAGGAAGCCAATATCGAAGGGGGCATTGTGAATAACCAGTTTCGCACCATCGATAAACTCAAGAAACCCATCCGCCAGATCTGCAAATAATGGCTTGTCGGACAAAAACTCTTGCGACAGGCCATGCACATCGAATGCAGGTTTTGGCATCGAACGCTGCGGATTGACATATTGATGATAAACTTCGCCTGTTGGAAAGCGGTCGATTATTTCCACACAGCCAATCTCGACGATGCGGTCTCCCTCTTTTGGCGACAGCCCGGTGGTTTCGGTATCCAGCATTATCTCGCGCATGTTCTAGGGCCTGTCATCAATGAGGGGTCGCGGGTCTTTCGTTTTCTGGGGCCAATCATGCAGTGATTCGAGAAAGGAATCGAGCCTCTTGTAGGTTTGCTCAAACGGGCCGTTGGTATCGATGACGAAATCAGCGAGCTGGCGCTTTTGCTCATCATCCATCTGATGCGCGCGTATCATGGCAAATTTTTGCGCGCTCATGCCGGGCCGCTTCATGGCCCGCGTGGCCTGTACATCCGCTGGAGCGGTCATCAACAAGATCACATCAACGCTTTCTTGCAATCGTTTTTCGAACAATAAGGGGATATCGACAACCACCATTTTTGCGCCTTGCAATCGATGCTTCTCGATAAATGCCAGACGCTTTTTGATGACCAGCGGATGAACGATAGCCTCAAGGGCGCTTATTTTTTCGGGATTGCCGATCAGCAGTTCTGACAGTTTGGCGCGATCAATCGCGTTATCGACAACCGCGCCGGAAAAAACCGCGCCCACCGGTTCAACTGCTTCATTGCGGTAAAGTTCATGCACCACGTCATCGGCGTCAAACAAGGGAATCCCACGCTGCACGAGATAGTCCCCTGCCGTACTCTTGCCCATCGCGATAGACCCGGTCAGGCCGATAATCAGCATATATTACTCCCCTAAATCAGCAACCACCAGATCGCGCAATGCCTTGCTAACCTGCGGGCGCACACCAAACCAGTACTCAAAACCGGGGACGGCTTGATGTAGCAGCATGCCCAGGCCATCCACGCCGCGACACCCCTTTTGACGGGCGGCTGCCAACAAAGGCGTTTCAAGCGGTGCATACACAATATCAGCTACAACGCCATCGACTGGCAAGGCATCAAGCGACAGATCAAGGGGTGGCGAGCCGCTCATGCCAAGGGTCGTTGAATTGACCACGAGACCGCAATCTTCAAGCCCCTCGTGACGCTCGCTCCAATCCACAACGCTCACACCATAATCATAAAAACCCTTGAGCTGTTCGGCGCGCGATCTGGTACGGTTAAACAGACGTATTTCTTTCACCCCCGCCTGATTTAGCCCGTATAATATGGCCCGTGCCGCGCCGCCAGCGCCGAGCAATGCCACCGGCCTGCCCTGCTTACTCCAACCCGGTGCGGATTGTTCGAGATGGGTCATAAACCCAAAAATATCCGTGTTAGAGGCATGCAGTTTACCGTCCGCCAACCACAATGTATTGGCCGCCTGCACAGCACTTGCGGCTTCGTCTACCACATCAGCCAGCTTGAAAGCGGCCTCTTTATGAGGCACCGTAACATTACAACCGCTAAAACCATTGCGCTCAAGATTGCCCAAGAATTCAGCCAGCGCTTCAGGCGCCACGGCGCGCTTGACATATTCGCCTTCAATACCGTGCTGGCGTAACCAAAATCCGTGTATCATTGGCGAGCGCGAATGTTTGATGGGCCAGCCAATTACACAGGCTTTTGTCATGTGTCGTCCTCTTCTTCTTGTTCTTGTTCGTCCAGCTCGTCGAGAAAATCGATCAAAGTTTCAATGAACCGGTCGGGTTGTTGCAAAGGCAGCATGTGTGATGCGTCCTCAAAAATATGTAGTTTTGCCCCGGCGATATTATCAGCAATCACTTGTGCATTAGCTGGCGGCGTGCCGGGATCATTCGCACCAACCATCACCTGCGTCGGGGCGGTGATTTTGCCAAGCTGATCGGTGAGGGCCAGATCACGAATGGCCGCGCCCCAGCCGCAATAGCCATTGACCGGCGTGCGCATGATGAGATCATGAATTTCGCCGATCACCTGATCACGGCTATCGCGAAAATCCTTGGTAAACCAGCGCTTGATCGTCGCCTCAACCTGCGGGGCCACACCATGAGCCCCGACATCATTTATGCGCTCATCCCAGATCGGTCCGGCCTCGCTCGGCATATTGCTCGTAGTTGAAACAAGGGTCAGGCTATGCACGCGGTCCGGCGCATGGATACCCAGAAACTGTGAGACCATACCCCCCATGGAGATACCTACATGATGCGCTTTTTCAATCCCCAAAGCATCCATCAAACCGGTTGCATCGCCAGCCAGCAGCTCAAAACCATAGGGCCCCTCCGGCGCATCGCTCAAACCGTGCCCCCGCGCATCAAAACGCAAAACACGGTGAACCTGCGTCAGGGCAATGGCCAGATCTTCCCACATCTGATGAGAGGTGGCGAGGGAATGATGCAGCATCAGAACCGGTGCATCTTCGGGTCCGTCAAGTTCATAGTGGATGGCGATATCGCGCACTTGTATTTTCATGACAGCCCCTTAAACTACGGCGTTTACGACCTAGGGCTAAGATAGGCATTTTTGCCCGCCACAACAATAGTAAAACATGCGAGGACTGCCAACAATGCCAACGGATCAAATAATCCTTTTCTCCCTGCTGGTTGTCGTGTTTGGAATGTTGATATGGGGACGCTTTCGCTATGACCTCGTGGCCTTTGGCGCTTTGGTTGTGGCACTTATACTAAATGTAGTGCCCCACGAAAAAGCCTTTGATGGCTTTGGCCACGAAGCCACAATCATCATTGCACTGGTGCTGGTCATCTCGCGCGGCCTCTCGAACTCGGGAGCCATTGATCTGATCGGTGCCATGGTCATCGATAAAAGCCGCTCGCTGTTTGCTCATATTGGCATCACCTCGATCGTCGCGGCGGCCCTTTCAGCCGTCATGAATAATGTGGCGGCGCTGGCTTTATTGATGCCAGTGGATTTAAAAGCCGCCGACAAGGCCAAACGCTCCCCTGCCCACACTTTGATGCCTTTGTCTTTTGCGACCATCCTTGGTGGTTTGGTGACATTGATCGGCACACCTCCCAATATCATCATCGCCAGCTTTCGCGGCACCGTGCAAAAAGACCCCGCTTGCAACCCAAAGCTTGGAACTTGCGAAACCCTTGAACCCTTTGGCATGTTTGATTTTTCAGCCGTTGGCATAGTTGCGGCGATCACCGGGGTGTTTTTCATCACCACTATTGGCTGGCGGCTTATTCCCTCCAGCGCCACCAAACAAGATGCGAGCGCCAAACTGCGTCGTGACATCAAAAACTATATTGCCGAGGTGCGGGTACCGCAAGACAGCGATTGCATCGGCAAGCTGGTGCGCGATCTCGATAGCGATGCCGACGATAATGATATTGCCATTGTCGGCCTTGTGCGCGGTGGTCGCCGATTGCCAGGACAGGCGCGCCTCGCCGATATCAGGCATAACGATATTTTGGTCATTGAAGCCGATGCCAAGGCCATTGATAGTTTTGTGGGGGCTCTCAAACTCGAATATGTGGGATCTGAAAAGCATGAAAGCCTGACCGGCGAGGGTCTGTCGCTGATGGAAGTGGTCATCCCGGTCGGCGCCTCCATCGAAGGGCGTTCGGCCATGGCGATGCGTTTGATGTATCGTCACGGCATCCTGCTACTGGGTGTCTCGCGCCAGGGCAGGCGTTTTCATGAACGAGTGCGTAAGCTGACGATCAAGGCGGGAGACGTTTTGTTGCTGCTCGGCCCCAATGAAAGCCTTGGCGAAATAGCTGGCTGGATCGGCGGCCTACCGCTCAAAGAACGCGAGCTGCAAGTCGCACAGCGCCAAAAAGCCTCGTTAGCTGTTGCCCTGTTCGCGGGGGCCATTGCGCTGGCCAGCTTCAATGTCTTGCACCTGCCCACCGCCCTGGCCGCCGTATGTGTCCTGTTCGTGCTGTTCAATATTGTGCCCATGCGCGAAATTTATACGAGTATCGAATGGCCGGTCATTGTGCTGCTTGGCTCCATGATCCCCATTGGCGCGGCGCTGGAAAGTTCTGGCGGCACGGCATTGATCGCCAATAATATTGTCAATCTGGCGGCTGGCTATGGCCCGATGATCGTGCTGACCTTGCTGATGATCGTCACCATGACCTTGTCCGATGTCTTGAATAACACGGCCACAACCGTCATCGCAGCGCCCATCGCCATTGATATCGCCACGCGCCTGCATGTCTCCCCGGACCCGTTCTTGATGGCGGTAGCTGTTGCCGCATCTTGCGCATTCCTGACCCCCATCGGCCACAAGAACAATACCCTCATCATGGGTCCCGGCGGCTATCGCTTTGGCGACTATTGGCGCATGGGTCTGCCTTTGGAGATCATCGTCATCGCCGTTTCTATTCCCATGATCATGTGGGTCTGGCCGTTTTAGAGCGCTCAGGTCTGCGCGTGGGCGGGCTATCGCGCGGCGCGTCGTCACGCTTGCCTCCCGCTGGTCGGTATTCTTTTTCCTTGTGAAATTTAATACCAACCGCCCCGAACAATGGCTAAAAGATCGTTTGCATGCCAAAGCAGGTGCCATAATTTATTGTCATGATCCATTGTCATCCCAGCGAAGGCTGGGATCCATACTCCCTGTCAATGCAGTTTAAAATGAAAAATTTATGATAGAATGAGCCAAGAATTGTTGGAACAGGGGTTAGGGTTCCCCGCCTGCGCGGGGAGAACAGTCTTTTTAATTTGATAGAACAATGAATAATATTTTCGCTTGTTCATCACTCAAGTTGATTATTTACTCTTGAGTGTCAGCTTGCGAGTTTTTTCCCAGATTTTCTTACCGTCTCGCAGCAAAGCGAACGTGCCTTCATAGATGCCTTGCGGCCAGGCGGAAGTGGTGCGTTTTTTGCCTGTAAACAATAAATAGGACGCCTTGTGACGGTTCATCGGGGCACTGAGCCTATTGACAATCACCCCTTTGGGGCCTGTTAGTTTGATGCGCAACCGATCGCCTTTTTGCAGATTAAGAGCCTGTCCGTAAAACACCAACCCTTGCGTCTTGGTAGATTGCGGCGCTCGCACCCCGCCCCGCGCCATGAGAATTTCTTTCCTTACACCGCGTGCGGAAAATCCCCACAAAAACGGCTGGCCAGAGACATAGGGAAACTGCTTTTGGACCTTTGTTTGCCAGAGCGGTCCATATTTGGTCTTGGGCCTGCAGGTGGCTTTTGAGGGCTGCTGGCCATAAAACGGGTCAATGGTTTTTTTATTGTGGCGCACCGACAAATGGACATGAGGAAAGGCGGTCTTACCCGACAGGCCGATAAGTCCAAGCTTTTGCCCGCGCGCGACCCGATCGCCTTTTTTTACGACAAGGCTATTTTTGCGCATATGGCAATATTGGGTTTCCCAGCCATCGCCGTGATCGATCACCAGCCCGTTGCCACACTCGCGACCCACAATATCTGGCGCCCCGCGCCCGCCGATCAGCCGGTCCTGCATATCGCTGCGCATGCCCTTGACGATCCCGGGGGCAGCCGCAATGACCCGCACCCCTTTCGTCATGGCCGCGATGGAACGAATGCGAAAATCGACGCCCTTGTGGCCATCATACGAGCTTTTGCCGCAGCCCCAGTCGCGGACAGATGTGGAAGGGTCAAGATCAACATGGTTTTGGATAAAGCAGGTTTTATGCGCGATGCACAAAAGGGGAAGCGATAGAACTGGCTGTTTTGCCATCGCAAAATTGAACGGCATGAAAGCCCCAAATGTCAACAGGGTCCAGTAGCGTTTGACAACACTCATACGATTGTCCTCTCTCGCTAAAGCTTGACTTATTAAGCTCAAAGCATGAGCCATCTTGAGATCACTCCAAGAGCGCTGTATCATAGTGATAGCCTAATTCGGCAGCTCGCGCACTCGCAACATATATTATCATTTCTGGATCTTCATGAACGTACTTGATGTCAAAAACCTGATTATGTCAGGTCAGTTTTTCTCGGCTCTTGCCAACTGGTTCATGACCAGAGTGTTGACCCCCGAGGTGGGCTGGCAATTGCTGCTGGTGCTAATCGCCTTTGGCATCGCCTGGCGCATTGGCAAAAAATATGACAAAGACAACCGGCTTGAAAACTGGATCAACTCAAAAACCGATGAGGACGACCCGTGGCTGCGCCGCCTTGGTCATACCGCTGACAATCTCATTGTGCCGATTATCTGGCTGGTGCTGCAATGGGGTTTGAACATCTTCATGTCGCTAACCGGCTCTCCGCATGACGTTCTGCGCATTACGGTTTCCCTGCTCAACGCCTGGGTACTCATCCATCTCGTCTCCAGCCTGGCCGCCCGCGAGTTCTGGCAAAAAGTGTTTGCCCTGTTCGCTTGGTCAATCGCTGCGCTATATGTGCTCAATCTACTCAGCCCTGCGCAGCAATTACTCGACAGCTACGCGTTCAATCTGGGCTCCTCGCGCCTCTCCCCCTATATTATTTTAAAGGGCATCTTGATTGGCACAACGCTTTTATGGCTAGCGGGAGCTGGCTCAAAGCTGTTGAAATTGCAGCTCACCAAAGTCCCGGACCTCACCCCGTCCGTTGAGGTTTTGATCCTCAAGCTGGTGCGCTTTTCCCTTATTTTTCTAGCCATCATTATCGCTCTGTCGTCGGTTGGCATTGAGCTGACCTCGCTGGCGGTTTTATCGGGTGCCATTGGCATTGGTATCGGTTTTGGCCTGCAAAAGATCATCTCCAACTTTATCAGCGGCATTATTCTGCTGCTGGACCGCTCCATTCGCCCCGGCGATGTCATTGAGGTGGCGGGCACCTATGGGCAGGTCAAAAATCTTGGTGCGCGCTATACCTCGGTGATTACCAGAGACGGCACTGAATATCTCATTCCCAACGAAAACATGATCACCGAGCAGGTCATCAACTGGTCCTATTCCAACACCAATGTGCGCCGCAAAATCCCTATTGGCGTCTCGTATAACTGCGATATCGAGCTGGCCCGCACACTGGTGCTGGAGGCCTGCGAGGAGACCAACCGTATTATGACGACGCCCCCGCCCAAATGTCATCTGGTGGGATTTGGTGATAATTCGGTTGATCTGGAAGCCCGCTTCTGGATCTGCGATCCGCACAATGGCGTCGTCAATGTCAAAAGTGATTTTCTGCTGAAAGTCTGGCATAAATTTCGCGACAATGGGATCGAGATCCCCTTCCCGCAGCGCGATTTAAATCTGCGAGGT
>JAJRQA010000006.1 GCA_024280475.1 Alphaproteobacteria bacterium | reverse complement strand
TCGGCCTGCTTCAGGATGGACATGATCTTGTGATCGCTAAAACGTGATTTCTTCATCTAAAATCTCCTCTTTCATACTATGAGAAAATTCTACCTAAAACCCCAGTGGTTTTTCGGGAGGATTACCTAGGGACGCGCTCCAATAGGAAATCTACCGACCACCTTTGAAACACGCCCTCAGCATCAGGATCAACAAAATTGTCGTTTCCTGCAGCCGGAAATATGTCGTCCGGCCTGGCAGGCTTCAACGGGTTCGCCGTCCTTCCTGCCGCCAGCATTGGTTTGCCGCCCCTTCGGGCTCTGTACCCTCCGCTGGTCCCGGCGCTTATCGGGTCCCGGTCCCCATCAGTGCTTGCCGCGATGCGACTGCTTACGACAAGTCGGTTGACTGGCCTCCCTGCTCAATCGAGAAGCCTCCAGCTTCTTCTTCCAATGTGCGTGTGATATTTTGCAGTTCCGTCATGAGCTCCCCATGATGGCGTTCCATGAAACTGGCGATCTCATCATTTTCCAGAAGACGTGTGACATAGCCATTGGAGACAACCAGCCGCACCACATTGATCCCATAGTCTTCTTCGACGGCCTTCATATCCCTTTGCAGCTTTTTCATTTCATTTTCCATGCGAAGCCTCTCATCTGGCGAGATGCCCTTGATGGGTTTCTTTTTTCCGGGGTCACAAAGCTGCTCATCCGGCGTTCCCAGCAGCAAGGCCTTGGCATAGGAAACAGAAAAATTATTGGTGGCGACCATGAACTCAACGGCCTCGATCTGACGCAACGGCTTCATGCGCTTCAGGACACTGGCTGTACCGGCTGAAAAATGACGATCCTTGAGAATTTCGATGGCCTCTTTGCAGATACCATCAAGCA
This sequence comes from Alphaproteobacteria bacterium, assembly GCA_024280475.1. Lineage (GTDB taxonomy): Bacteria > Pseudomonadota > Alphaproteobacteria > Rhizobiales > JAKIUO01 > JAKIUO01. Next base: position 16,606 of record JAJRQA010000006.1, on the reverse strand, counting down.
AATTGCGCTTTTGACGAATTCTCTTGACGTTGACACCCAAAGCCTTGGCGATCCGTTCAGGCGGGACGCCACGCTTGATGGCTTTCAGGATCATGTAGTGTTCCTGAACAGTGGCAAGACGATTGATCCGTTTGTTGTAGGTGAAGGATTCATCATCCTTTGAGATCAGGCATGTCGCTTTTTTTGCCCCCAGCTCCTTGAGCACATCCAATCTAAGGTGCCCATCGAGCAACAGAAACTTGCCTCCCCCTTCTTTTTGTGGATGAACGACCAAAGGTTCAACAAGGCCGATATCTTCAACCGATATGGCAATCTGCTTGTACTTTCGGCTCCGCTTTATTGATTTGGGAATGGATTTGACGGGACAGATATCTTTCAGGGCGATCTCCAGTTTGTTCAGCTCAAAACCGATATCGACATTCTTGCTCATTGCACAACATCCTTTTTAACCAGGTCGACAATCTGGCGAGGAACTGTGTCGAGACCCTCAGCTCGAAGCAGGGTAAAAAAATTCTTATCGTCAAAGAGTTCCTTTAGCGCTGACACAAGAAACAAAAGCCGTTGCTGGGTGAGATCCGATTTCATCACCATGGCTCGTTGTCGTTCTATTTCCCGTTTGTAGGCGCGGACCAGGGCATTGGCCGTGACATTCTTTTTTCTCTTCCTTCCACTTTCAGGCTTACCAAGAGTTTTGCCTTGACGCTGACGTTGCTGAACAATGCGGCGGGCAATCTGAAGACGCTTGCCGCGCAGTTCTTTGCGTTCATAAGCGTTTGTCAGGGCTTGCTGGATGTCTTCACCATCCGCATTTGCAATTTCAATAGCGATGGAGATGGGGATCTGGTTCCGCTCCACGGCTGCAACCAGCCGTTCCTCACCATTTTGCAGCAAATGCAGGAGGCTGTTCACGTACTCGCGGCAAAGTCCCGTTTTAACAGCGATCTCCGTTGTGCCATAGCCTCGCTCCGCCAGAGTTCCGATATCACGCATCAATTCTAGAGAGGTATGGTGCCGCCGGGCCAGGTTCTCAACCAGACTCATCAAAAAGCAGTCCTCCCTGGATGCCTCGATTACAATGGCTGGGATCTCCGTCTGCTCCAGTATTTTGAACGCTTCAAGGCGTCCCTGACCGCAAACCAGATCATATTGCTCAATGCCGTTGGTGGTGGGAGCGCGATTGACCGTAATGGGACGTTTGAGCCCTACGTGTGAAATACTATCGACAATCTCGCGAAATTTCGGGACGCTTCGACCGCGAGGATTGAGAACTCTTATGCGGTCAATCTGGATAAGATTGACGTTGTGTTTCTGCGAGGTTGCCATCACGCCACCTCCTTCAATGGACGTCGTTCCACCATGTAGAAAAGATAGTCCAGATTTTCGAACCGATAGGTATCGAGGAAGGCACCATTTTCCGTGGCCAGTCGGATGGTGGGTTTGCAAAAATCAAGACGGGGAAGCAGGTAGTAATCGAGAGCTTCTTCGTTGGCTTGGTCCATCCGGACTGCTACGGTGATATCGGGGCGAAGACCAGCATCAAATCGTATATTCCATCTCGATGACCCGGCTTTTGTTAATTGGTGCCGGGAAAGGACAATTGAAATACTGAATTCTGAATTCATGGTCAGGATGCCTGTAGTTGGATCTCTTTCCACTGATGCGCCCAGTTCGACAATCCGTGACGTAACCTGCTCGACAATGCGTGGATAGTATTCTCGAAGTCGGCGATTGATTTCAAGATAGCTATAGTCTCGATCCGGCCTGAAACCCACTAGCTCATAAGCTCGTAAAAGAGAACCAAAACGGTGAGAATACGCACCGCTTTGAGGAGTGTTGTCTGCTTCATTGATAATGATGCCGGAAAGATAGCCATATTTGCCATAGAGCTGCTTTAGCTGTTCCAGCATTTCTTCATCAGAAAGGCGGTGAGAGCGCTCCACAATGACTTTTTGTGCTGCATGAAAAAGGGGTGGGTCAACAATCGGTTCAAATACGCCGTCAGCACGTATCCACATTTTGGGAGTATTCACAACCCGGCGTTTTTTTAGTTTGAAGGAGGTGCGGTTAAAGATGTTGTTGCCGATATATTTTTCATTGGTGAGAATTTGATGAACGGTGCTGCGGGTCCAAGGATGCCCAAGGTCTGTTCGGCGTCCCATACTATTCAGCATGATGGCGATTTCGGTTTCTGATTTATGCTCCTCGACAAATAGCCGGTATATATGATTGACGACTTGGATTTCATCTTCCGGGCCGGGAACGAGAACAACGCGATCTGTTTGCAAGCTCTTATGCTCACCCCGTTTTAGAATGGTTTTTTGCTTCCCGTGCTCATCAATGAGCATGCGACGCAGGCCGAAACCAGCGGGGCCACCCTGACGAAAGCCAAGCTCAATCAACCGGCACTGACCGGCAAATACCTTGGTCGAGAGTTCCCGGCTATATTCCCCAGCCATTGCCCGCTTAACGGTTTTGATTATGGTTGCGGAGATACTGCCGTCATTTTCAAATTGCTCGGCACAATAATGAACCGAGATGCCGGCACTGCGGCAGATATACTCGTAATAAGCGCCCTCGTCAGCATCCTGAAAACGCCCCCACCTGCTGATGTCGTAGACGAGGATGGCATCGAATCCAGGATCTCCAGACTGGACATCGCTAAGGAGCTGCTTGAGCGCGTCACGGCCCTCAATCTTGAGACCACTCTTGCCAGCATCGCAATAGGTGCGGACAATATCCATGTCCCGGTTTTCCGCATAGGCAATGATTACGTCGGATTGATTTTGTGTGGAGTATTTCTGGTGTTCCGTCGACATCCGCACATACACAGCAGCGCGTATTTTTCGATGAGACGGCGGTTGCCGCCCTTCGGGATTGTTACTCTTGTTACGCATTGAATACCCATCAAATAGAAGGAACTATGAAAATAAATCAAACATATAGAAGGAATATAGTCAATATTTTCCTTCCATATGCTTGTGTCATCATTCTTTATAATGGCTAAATATCGGTCGTTTATTGATAATTATAGTATGGTTGCGGTATATATAGTCAAACAATATGTTTCTTGATGATTGCATCCATATGTTTGAAAATGTCATATGGATAATCGAATTAGGGAACTGAGAAAAGCCCAGGGCCTAACTCTACAGGAGCTGGCCGAGCGGGTGAATTCAAGTAATCAGCAGATCAGCCAGCTGGAGTCTGGTAGGCGACGACTGAACGTCGACTGGTTAGAGAGCCTTTCGGTTGCGCTGGAGTGCCATCCCATGGAGCTGCTCTATGACAAGGCTATGGCCAAGACAGAGCAGGAAGAGGCTATGCTTGAGCTGTTTCGCGGGCTGTCTGCCGAACAGCGCGATGCCTTTTTAAAAGCGACTACTGCGCTGGCGCAACCTGCAAGGCTGATCGATGAGAATGAGGAAACTGGGTGAGGGGGCGTTTTTTGCGTCAATGTAGATGAGCAAGCAATGCCCGAAGCTTCACACATGTGCATCCTTGAAAGATTGAAGTGGCTATTCCGCTTCGTCAAGCGTTTTTGAGCAGGTGTCAATCAGTGTTGTAAGTTCGTAATGCACAATGTTCCAGATAATATCCAAATTTACCATGCCGTAGTCGTGGACCACGCGATTGCGAATGCCGCGAATTTCTGTCCAGGGGATATCTGGTATTGCCCCAATGGCGTCAGGTGATAGTTTGCCCGCCGCCTCACCTACAATGCTGATACAGCGCTCAACCGCATGGACGGTTTTTGTATCCGTCACAAAATCACTTTGGCTCATACCTTTGACATAGGATCGAGCATATTCGGCATGCTGTACAATGTCTTTGAGGTAAGTTTTGTCTTTGTCAGAAAACATCCAGGCCTTCACGCTCTATTGTTGAGTGAATATGTTTGTTGGCAGGTGGGTAGCTGATTAGATCAACAGATGTGCCAAGAAGTTCTTCCAGTCGTTCGGCAATAGAGACAAAGCCAAAGCCAATATGCGCACCTGGGCTGAATGTTGCAGCCAAATCGATGTCTGAGTCGGCTCTGGCCTCATTTCGAGCTGACGAGCCGAATAGGCGCAGGTGTTCAATGCCGAGCTGTTGCAACTCGGTTTTCTTTTCTTGCAGTCTGGTTATGATCGCTTGTCGGTTCATGGAGCTAATATAACAGGTTTTTGTTTGGAAAACTATTTTGATGGCTGGTTTGCGATAAGATCTTGTGGGAGGGTGTTCCTTAAGCTGCAAGGGTGTCTGTATTGGGCCGTTTTCTGAGGGGATTTGGAGTGACTAAACAGGCGATGTTTCATGGGGGCTGAATAGGGGGCCTATTTGAGTATTATTTGTAATAAATATATATAAAACAAAATACTATTATCATTATTCGAATCCCTCTCTCTCCGCCATTATCCATATCTCACGGCTATTCCTCACTTCGTTCGGGCCTGCGATGGCGCGGCCTGTTCGGCCGTCGCCCGGTCGGGCTCTGTTGGAGTGCCTTGGTGTGGGGTTCGAAGTTACGCTCGCTCTCTTTGCTGTTTGAGGGCTATGGGGCGGTCTGTTCGGTTGGTGCCCGGTTGGGCTCTGTTGGGTGCCTTGGTGCGGGGTTTCGGGCTTTGGTTCCGTTTGCGACGCATATCGTGCGATTTATGTTTACTGTTTTATACCGCGTGACGGCTATTTTATTTTTTCCTTGGCAAGCTCGCTTGCCAATAGATCGAACACCATACGGATGCGGCGACTGGTGATGAGTTCTCGATGCGCCACCAGCCAGATCGGAAACATTAGCGGCTCCATGTCAGGAATGACGCGTTGGACAAGGGGTTCGGCATCGCCGATATTGCCATCCAGAATGCCGATACCAAGGCCATGCTTGACTAATTCCCACATGACAAGATAGTTCTCGGTCAGTATGGGAAAATTGCTTTGGGTGAGATTGAGGCCAAGCGAGTTGAGGCCTTTCAAAAACATGCCCGAGCCATCGATGCTAATGAAATCGGCACGCGTGAGATGTTGCGCGCTTTTCGGATTGCCGATTTTTTCAAGATAGTCCGATGTGGCATACAAACGAGCGGGAACGTCCCGTATTTTTTTGGCAATCAGATCCGGTTCTGTGGGACGAAAATTGCGAATAGCGATATCTGCCTCACGACGTCTCAGATCAGTTGCGGTATTTGACACAGTAATCTCGATGTTAATTCCAGGTTCCATTATCCGCAATTTGGCGACGATCGGGGGCAACAAGATTGCTGCATAGGTTTCGCTTGCAGTAATGCATATCGTTCCCTCAATGGCTTGTGATTGACCCGACGCGTTGAGCGACACCGCGTTTGCAGCATCCCCCATGGCACGGACATGCTCAAGAAGCTCCAACCCGCCCGGCGTCAGGGTCAATCCCTGCCCGGCACGCTCAAACAAAACAATGCCAAGCTCATCTTCGAGCGCCTTGACCTGACGACCAAGCGTTGGTTGCGTCATGCCAAGAGCACGCGCTGCCGCCGACAGCGATCCCTCTTCAGCGGTAACCAAAAACGCTCTTGCGCGGTTCCAGTCGAATTTGACAGATTTCCAGTCCATGCAAAAATGCATATCAGACTAACGAAATTGGTCAATTTAAATAGTGGGACTGAGGGACTATTTCTTTGATATCAGCGATGCAAAGGAAGAAATAATGACAATTTTAGTTGTCGGGGCTACTGGAATGACAGGTCATCCTCTTGTTGAGCAATTGCTGGGTAGGGGGCACAAGGTCCGCGTTGTGGTTCGCTCAATCGACAAATTATCGGCGCAGGCTCGTGCTCATCCGAACCTGACTATATTAGAGGCAGCAATACTCGATTTGAGCGATACGGCGTTGTTGGACCTTGTAAAGGATTGCAACGCTGTTGTTTCATGCCTTGGTCATGTGATCAATTTCAAGGGATTGTTTGGAGACCCCAAAAAACTGTGCACAGATGCAACGCAGCGCTTGTGCAAGGCAATCCAAAGCAATGGTGGCCTTGAGCCGACCAAATTTATCCTCATGAATAGTGTGGGTGTTAAAAATCCAGATTGTCGTGAAAAAAGAACATGGGTTGAGCGGGGCCTGCTTGCCTTGTTGCGCGCGACCTTGCCGCCGCACCTGGACAATGAAGCAGCCGCTGAGATGCTGCATGCAAATATTGGCCAAACCAATCCTGCAATCGAGTGGAGTAGTGTGCGCCCGGACACGCTGATCAACGGTCCTGTTTCCTCTTACGAACTTAAAACATCGCCTGTGACCGGCATTTTTTCTGGTCGTCCGACCACACGGGCCAATGTTGCTCACTTCATGGTCGCGCTCATTGAAAACGCGCAGCTTTGGGACGAGTGGAAATTCAAGATGCCCGTCATCATGAATGCAACACAGACATTATGAGAGCATAGGTAATTCATGTAAAAGTTCAGTAAAATCATTCTGTTAGAAATTTAATATTGCTGTAATTCGATACGGATGGCATCTCTCTTGTTCGCCAGGCAACCTGTAATTCATACAAAATAACTTGTTGCGCTATTCTTAGCGGGTTAGTTGTTGCGCATGACAAATGACATTGATGGCGCGCTACAACAATATTTTGGATTTGACCAGTTTCGCGGTGGGCAGCGCGAGGTGATCGAGCATTTGATGGCGGGGCACTCGGCGGCGGCTGTGTTTCCTACTGGGGCTGGAAAATCGCTTTGTTATCAATTGCCAGCCTTGTTGAAGCCGGGGCTAACCTTGGTGGTGTCGCCGCTGATTGCTTTGATGAAGGATCAGGTGGATGCGCTGGCGCGGCGCAATATCGCCGCTTCTCAACTCGACAGCAGTTTGAGCCTTGATGAGTATCGCGATGTTATGGCGCGGGTGCGCGATGGGTCGTTACGCATGCTTTACGTGGCCCCCGAGCGCTTTAACAATGAGCGTTTTCGTGCCGCTATCAAGGGAGTAGAGATTTCCCTGTTCGCGGTTGACGAGGCCCACTGTATTTCCGAATGGGGTCATAATTTTCGCCCCGACTATCTCAAACTGGCAGGCTTTGCCCGCGATCTGGACGCTAAATGTGTGCTGGCTCTCACCGCGACAGCTACCAGCAAAGTGCTGGAAGATATTCGCGCCGGTTTTGATATTACGCCAGAATGCGCTGTGCGCACGGGGTTTTATCGTTCCAATCTGACCTTGTTGATGACCCCGGTGGCGCCAAGCGAGCGAGATGATCTGCTACTGGAAAAATTGCGCGAACGCCCCGCTGGTCCCACTATCATCTATGTGACCTTGCAAAAAACGGCGCAAGAGGTTGCTGATCGGCTCCTTACAGCTGGCTATAGCGCCCGCGCTTATCACGCCGGTATGAAACCAGATGTGCGGGCCGATATTCAAGATTGGTTCATGGGGTCAAGCGATGGTATTGTGGTTGCCACCATCGCCTTTGGCATGGGTGTCGACAAAGCCGATATCCGCTCTGTCTATCATTATAATTCTCCCAAAAGCCTTGAAAACTATTCGCAGGAAATAGGCCGGGCAGGGCGCGATGATGCCCCCTCCATCTGCGACGCCTTTATTTGCCCCGATGATCGCTTTGTGCTGGAGAATTTCGTCTATGGCGATACGCCAACGCTCACTGCCTTGTGCGGTCTGGTCAAAACCTTGTTTACGCAAGAAGAGCGCTTTGATGTCAATTTGTATGAGCTATCGAGCGCCCATGATATTCGCGCGCTGGTGTTGCGTACCCTGCTCACCTATCTGGAGCTTGAAGGATATTTGCGCGGCGGCACCCCTTTTTACGCCGACTATCAATTCAAGCCCTTGATGAGTTCAAGCGAAATTCTTGCACAATTTGAGGGGTCGCAAAGGGATTTTTTAGGGGGTATTTTCAAGCAATCCGTGAAAAAGAAAATCTGGTTTCATATTGATCCAGACAAGACGGCGCGAGCGCTTGATTGTGATCGTGAGAAGGTCATCAAGTCTCTTGATTATCTGGGTGATCGGGGGATGTTTGAGGTCAAGGCTGCCGGCATACGCCATCGCTATCAACGGCTCAAACTGCCGGATGATATGGATGAGCTGGCGGGGCAAATGTTTGCGCGTATGGAAAAACGCGAGGATGCCGAGATAGCCCGCTTGGCGCAAGTGGTTGATCTGGCGCGTCTTGATAGTTGCCAGACCAACGCTCTGGCTGCCCATTTTGCCCAAACTCGCAATGAGCCGTGCGGTCATTGTTCTTATTGTCTGCATGGACCGCAAATACTGCCCAAAGAGGATCCGCTAGAAATAGAGGAGGGGTTTGCAAGCGACGTGCAAGGTCTGCTGAGCGGTGAGCAAAATACAAAAGTCTTGAGCGATCCGCGCTCGCTGACGCGTTTTTTATGCGGCATCACCTCTCCGGGCATATCAAAGGCGCGGTTGACCCGTCATGAATTGTTTGGGTCGCTGGCGCACGTTCCGTTCAAGCAGGTGCGAGACTGGATTGAAAAGAAAAATATTGTATAAGCTCAACACGGGGCTATCGAGACAGGGGAGCTGCATCCATCATGAGCGGGACTTCAGACAAGCCAAATTTACGTCAGGTCTATTATGTTTCTGATCGCACCGGGCGCACGGCCGAGCTGAACGGAGAAAGCCTGATGTCGCAATTTCCCGGTATCCAATATCAGACCCATCGTTTTGCGTTCATGGACAATGAGGACAAGGTGCAAGAGCTGGCCAGTGATATTGCCCGCAACATTGAGCAAGGGGAGGAGCCACCGGTCATATTCAGCACGCTGGTGGAGACGCCATTGCGCGATTTGCTGGCGGCCAGCGGCGCGCCGGTCATCGATTTGTATGAAACTTTTTTAAGCCCCTTGAAGAAAATCCTGCATAGTCCCAACGCTACGAAAGTTGGCGCTGGTCATCAGGGGTTTGAGCTGCGCGAAGCAAGTGACTATCAGCGCCGCACCAAGGCGCTCGATTTTAGCCTCGCCCATGATGATGGTTTGCGCCCCAATCATTATGATAATGCCGATGTTATCGTGGTGGGTGTTTCACGCAGTGCCAAGACGCCGATCTGTCTCTATCTGGCCATGCACTTTTTCGTCCGCGCCGCCAATTTCCCACTGACTGGCGAGGATCTGGACGGAGAGCAATTGCCATCCTTTTTGCGCGATAAAAAAGAGCGTGTGGTGGGCCTGCACATCAACCCTGAGCGCCTGCACGCCATTCGCCAGAAACGGCGCCCTGACAGTCCCTATTCTGCGTTGCAAACCTGCCGCCAGGAGGTCCGGCGCGCCGACGAGATTTTTAAACTGAGCGGCGTGCCGATCTATGACACCTCCACCACATCGGTGGAAGAAATCGCCGTGCAGATCGTCAAGAAAATGGACCTGCTGCATTGAACTGACTGCTATAGAGGGACTGCTTGTCGCCACGCGCGGATGCTGAATATGACATGAATGTAGGGTGTCAATAGCGCAGCGTATTGCACCATTTTGAGTCCGCAACGCAGCAACTCACAAGACCGCAAAGAGTGGACCCTCGATAAATATTCGGGATGGCTTCATTGCCCCGAATAAACTCAGTGGCCGCATATTTTGAAGGATGACGAGGGGATAGCAACCCTTTCTATCGTCATCCTTGAAAATTTATGGCCACGAAGGTCAAGTTGTTGAAGGGCTTCGACCCATAAATTTATCGAGGAACCATTTTAAGGGCTCGTTCGCCTTGCCGCTCAAAAACTATCCTATTAAACCCGCGTCTGTGGATACTTGGAAAAAGCCGGACAAATGCAAAGAATCAGACCATTCTAGGCTCGCAAACAATTGGCAAAGGAACGCAAATCTCGTGAAAATCTACGGCATAAAAAACTGTGACACCTGCCGCAAGGCAATGAAGGCTCTGGACGCTGAGCTGCACGATGTACGCGACACGCCTTTGAGCAGCGCGCAGCTTGAGCGCTTTTGGGACGCCTTTGGGCAAGCGCTGCTCAACACCCGCTCCACCACCTGGCGCGGGCTTGATGAAGCGGCGAGAAAAACCGACCCGCTGACGCTATTGCAACAATACCCAACCTTGATGAAACGCCCGGTCATCGAGCATGGCGATGAGCTGTTGCTAGGCTGGAGCAAGGAAGTGCAGGCGAAGCTGTTGGGGTAAATTTTGGTATTGGGGGGAGGAGCCCTCAGTTTTTTGTCAACATAAGCTACTTGGATCTTGTTTCCAGTTTTGAACAATATTGATCCCAAGGGAAACAAATAAAACGCGTCCTGCCATCGCGTGGTATTTCCGTTGTCGTAAAATGTTGACGAACAAGACAATCGGTGGTCTGTCGCGAAAGACCAATGGTGGACGTTTGTGGTGCCACGTCAGTGTTTTGTATGTAATTTCATTTCAATATCTGAAGCTGCGTCCCCTTCAGGGCATTCGGTCTCGATTTGTATCGTAGAAAAATAGACAGAATACTGCTCTTTCAAAAGGTGGTGGAGTTTCTCAAGTAACTCCTTTTGAACCGCCAGATCAACCACACGTACATGCATGGAAACAATGGTTTTTCCAGTTGTCAGTGCCCAGGCATGGGTGTGATGCACATCCACAACATTCTCAAATTTTTCGATTCTGGTGATCATCTCCTGTAGATCAAGACCCTCGGGAACGGTTTCCAATAGTATGCTGGTGGCTTCTTTGATAATGCCCCATGAAGCCCAAAACAGTACAAGGCCAAATAGCATGCCAAGGATTGGATCAATCTGGTAAAATTGCGTAAAGTAAATCACCACAGCTGCGACTATTATAATAATGCTGCCAACAAATGTCTGAATAACATGCCAGATTGCACCTTTCATATTCAGGTTGTCTTTATCGCTACCAAAGAGCAGTTTCAGCGCTATGATTTCTGTGATCAGTCCACCACCAGCAGCAAGCAACATTGGCCCCGGTGGAACCTCTACCGGAGCTAATAATCGTTGATAGCCCATCCACAATACATAGATCGCCATGAGTAGCAGAAACAGGCCATTGAACAGTGCCCCAATGATTTCCGATCTAATCAGGCCGAATGTTGCATATTGAGATGCTGGGCGTGTTGAAAAGTGGCCTGCCACCAGGGCAATCAAAATACCGCCAACTGCCGAAAATGTGTGGAAAGCATCAGAGATAACTGATACGGATCCACTCCAATATCCAATGCCAAGCTCAATGATAAAATAGATCCCGGTTAGCCAGCCCGAAATTTTTAATGCCCGAACATTCCCCTTTGGCATCGCATGTCCCGAATGGCCACCGCTGTTTTTTATATTGTTCATAACGCCTCCAGGAATTTTGCAATTGCTATCTGCTTGATGGCTGTCCAAAAGCTTTCATATTCAAAGGTGCCAAAGACACAAAGTGCATCGCGCCAAATCATATCTTTGAGAACGATTGTTTGACGAGGCTCATCTCTGGTTTAGCCGCATAGTCGAGGCGGTCCGGCATTTACAACCTTGTTGCCATGGATCATTTGATTGAGGCCTGCCCAATAGGCTGCTGCTTCGCACATTGGACAGGGGCGTGAAGATGAATAAATCACAGCACCGCTCAGGTCGCGATTGTTCACACGGCGCGCGGCATCTCGTATTGCAGAAATTTCGGCATGTCCGGTCGGATCTTGATCAAGCACTACCCGGCTCCACGACTGACCAATAATGACACCATCTCGCACAATTGCTGCGCCATAAGGTTGATCGCCCTTGTCGATCGCCAAACGGCGCATTTCAAATGCCCGTGCGATAAAGGTCCCATCATCTTGCGTTGCCGGTTGAGGAATGTCCCTTGGGGAGCGCTGCTGGCTGGCATGAGCGGGTGTCAAACAGCGTAAGCCATGCAAAAATACGGCGACACTCGAGGCTGCAAGTAACCCCCTCCTTGTTATCTTATGTGGTGAGAGAGAGCGGCGTTTATTTGCCGGGGCGCGATTGTCTGCGAACAAGCCTTTGATAAAAACGGAATCAGAGAAAATATTGTGTTTGCTCATGAGGCTGCTCCTATATGCTTGGGAGCAATCCTAACTCACCTGGCGACAGGCAATCAACATTTTCCGGTCTTGGCACGAATTTGCTTCTACGATCAATGAGCTCCAATAGAAAACCGCCCGGTCATTGAGCACAAAGACGAGCTGTTGCCTGGTTGGGGCAAGGGTGTGCAGGAGAAATTATCGGGGTAGCAATGTTGTGCGACACAGAAATACGACCCCGGTTGGATCGGGATGGATTTGGATAATAAATCAGTAGATCGTAGATGTTTCACCAACCAGCAGAGCGAAGCAGCTAGCTGCGCTTTGAGTTGTTCTTTTCGGCTTGGCACTGTAGCGTCCATGTATCCTTAAACGTGATGGTTTTACGGTTCAGCTTATAAGCCGGGCCATCTGATATCATCCAGGTTCTTGATTGGCGGACGCGGATCTTGCCAACGGCATCAGCCTTCCTCTCGATTTCAATTCGTACCCGTTTGGGGCCCAATGTGTCCGGCACGTGCCCCTCGGCGACAATCATCTCACGGGAGTTTTTAACAACGGGAACTTGCGCTACGATCGGTTGACCTGGGCCTTTGCGTTCTGATCGGAGCACATTGTTTGCCAAAGAAAAGCGCCACACCATTTTGCGGTTAACGCGCTCGAATTCTGGATCTGGTGTCTGGACGCCGTCCTTGAGCATGACCAATTTGATCAAGATGCAACGCGAGAGCTTGGGGAGAGCCCTTAGCCCCTTTTGGAGCCCGTCATTCCCGATCGGTGTCTTGTCGCCTGCGCAGGCCGCGAGCGCCAACGCGATCAAAACAACGAGTAGTCTTTGTTTCTTGAGCATCGGTTGTCTCCCCCCATAATGAAACAGTCATTACAAATTTCTCAACCCCTTAGGTCAATGGGTAATGGTAGCATAAATGGCGCCAAATATCACGTTTCCGACATGTTTTTAAAGTCGTATCCTGGCCCGTTCTCGATCAATTACCGGAAATGATCAAGGCTTTGACCTTTGTTTTGGTCTGCCGTCGTAAAACAAAACTGCTCGCAGGAAACTGCGGCCGGTTTTATTTTTTTGCATGCCCACTAGCCTCACATGGAACAAGAATACCAAAGTGAAGTTGAGGCAAGCCTAGTTGCAGTCCAGACTGATGTAGCTATAGGCAAGCATGACGGGGCGCCGAGCTGCATGATGTGCGCGACACGCCTTTGAGCAAGAAGGAGCTTGAGCGCCTTTGGACAAGCCCTCCTCAACACCCGCTCCCCCACCTGGCGTGGACTTGAGCAAGGATGCGCAGGAAAAATTGCTGAGGTGAATTCTTATAGGATAGTGCTCGAGAGAAAATCGTATCTCTCTATTATCGGTGTTTGGTGATTACATGCTATGAATCATTGCTTGTCGAATTGAAATATAGATTATTTTCAGGGCTATCCAGCCTGCACTCGTGAAATGAATTCATCAACCTCATCTTTTAAAAATATTGCCTGTTGAGAGAGTTCTTGAGCCGCCGATGTGACTTGGCCAGAGGCGATTTGTGCTTCTTGAGAAGCCTCTGTTACCGAATTAATGTTGTCATTTACTTTTTGTGTTCCCATTGCGGCCTGATTGACGCTTGAGGCGATTTCTTGAGTGGCAGCGCTTTGTTCTTCCATGGCTGCAGAAATCGCCGTGGAAATTTCTTCAACTTTACCAATCGTCTGAGCAACACTGGCCATTGAACCAGAAGCTTTATTCGTTGCATTTTGAATATCAGATATTTGCGCAGATATCTGACCAGTCGCCTTGGCAGTCTGACTTGCCAGTTGCTTGACCTCACCGGCTACAACCGCAAATCCCTTGCCGGCCTCTCCAGCGCGCGCAGATTCGATCGTAGCATTAAGGGCCAGCAAGTTTGTTTGCTCAGCAATACCGGAAATGAGTTCCACCACTTCCCCAATCTTGATAGCTGTTTGCGCCAATGCTTGCATTTGTTGGCTGGTTTCATCGACTTCTTGGACTGCTTGCCTTGAAGCTTTTGACGCATCTGCAACCTGTTGGCTAATCTCGCCAATAGTGCTGGTCATTTCTTCTGTTGCAGTGGCAACGGATTGCACATTATTTGAAGTTTGATGAGATGACTGTGTGGCCTGCTCTACTTGAATACTGGTGTGTTCAGATATGCCTGCCATAGATTGAGCTGTGGCCTCCAATTCTGTTGAAGCAGAAGAAACGGCCTCAACGATGCCTTGCACATTCTTGGAAAACTTCGTTGTGACACTGTCCATATGTGCACGTTTTTCTTCTTTTATACGCCTGTTGCTGGCGATTTCCTTTTCTGCGCTTTGTTTTTCTTTTTGATCTTTTCGAAATAGTACTAATGCGCTGGCCAGAATTCCAAATTCATCGTTGCGACTGGAAGAGATTGTAAAAGGTCTTGCTAAATTGTTGTTTGCAACCATTTCAACGTCATGAAGTATTCCATCAAAATTTTTCTTCGTGAATAGGAATAGATATGATGCGCTAATCAAAATAAATAGTAGTGTCAGGCCTGCTACAGCAACAGTGATCTGAATGATTTTGTCATTTTCCGTTCGGATGCTATTTGCTGAAGAAGATAAATTCTCTAGCCGTCGCATTGTTACCTTTGAACCAATTTTTTCCAATTGTTCGATGGTTTTACCAAGTTCTTCGGCAACCTTATCGAAAGAAGCCATCATTTTATTGCCGCCAGCTGGCCCCTTCTCGACATAGCTGGTCGCCATTTTTATTCCCGTTTTATAGTAGAGAGGGAAGGTCTTTGATACTCCGTCAAGCGTTGTTAGAATTTCATCCAAACCAAGGATTTTGGCGTGTTTCTTAGCATCTGCAACTTCTTTTCTAAAGTTTTCTGCGGAAGCTTTGGCTTCTTTAAAACCATCATCCAGTCCATCCAGGCCGCGTGTTGCGGAAATATCGCTTAGCCATTGTTGAACTTGTACAACCGAATAGTGGATATTTTTGATATTCAGCAATAAAGGCACGGCATCATTGGCAACCTTTTGAGATTGAGTTCTCGCATATTCAAGCCCTGGTGTCTGCTTCGTCAACTGATAGATGATGAATCCGAATGACCCGGCCATGGTAAGAAATGTAAGGCTGAGAATGACAAGTATCTTTATTTTTAAAGAGACGCATCGCAGAATGTTGGAAACATGAAAGGCCATATGAAATCGCTCCAGATAATGAGATACGCTACGTGTTTTTGGTTTTTGTCCCCTTTTTACGAGGAAACTTATGAGACGTAGTTTTACTAGATAATAAACATTGTTAATTCGAAGTTAATTTATCCAAGGGAGGGCGATGTATCGATTTTTGGTTTGGAGAGAAAACTCTTTATAGACCCCAATACAAAACCGCCCGCAGATTTCTCTGCGGACGGTTTTGTTATTTTGTAGTCCTGCCAACCCCACATGGAACAAGAATTCCAAAGAGAAGCTGAGGCAAGCCTGGCTGCAGTCTAAACCGATGTAGTCATCGGCGACCGGACACCAGACCTTAGTCCGCCCTCATGGAGGCCCCAGCGCAGCGAGGAATAGCCGCGAATGCTAACTAGGCTTTCATCATGGCGACGGCGGTGTCGTTCATGCGGTTGGAGAAGCCCCATTCATTGTCGTACCATGAAACAACGCGGATCAGCTTGCCGGCAACGATCTGGGTGAGATTGCTGTCGAAGTTCGAGCTGTGCGGATCATGGTTGAAGTCGATGGAAACCAGTTTCTTGTCAACATATTGCAAGATGTTTTTCATCGGACCATCGGCAGCCTGTTTCATGGCGGCATGAATTTCTTCGATTGATGTTTCACGCACCGGCACGAATTTCAGATCAACAACAGATACATTTGCTGTTGGCACGCGAATAGCGGCGCCATCAAGCTTACCAGCCAGTTGCGGTAGCACCAGACCAACGGCTTTGGCAGCACCAGTTGAGGTCGGGATCATGGAAAGAGCCGCCGCACGGGCGCGGTACATGTCGCCATGTGGACCATCATGAATATTCTGGTCGCCAGTGTAAGCGTGAATGGTGGTCATGTAACCATGGTCGATGCCGCAAAGATCGTCGAGTACTTTGGCCATTGGCGACAGACAGTTGGTTGTGCAAGATGCGTTTGAGACGATCACATCACTGGCTTCCAGCGTGTCATCGTTCACACCATAAACAATTGTTTTATCTGCATTGGTCGCAGGAGCGGAACAAAGAACCTTTTTTGCGCCAGCATTGACATGCATCATGGCTTTATCTTTGTCGTTGAAAATACCTGTGCATTCCATGACCAGATCAACACCAAGTTCGCCCCAAGGCAGTTTGGTTGGATCACGTTCGGCCAATACCTTGATCGGACCGCCAGTACCAGCGTCCATCATGTCACCACTAAGGGTGATTTCTTTGGGGTATTTGCCATGAACACTGTCATATTGCATCATGTGCGCATTGTGCTCGGGGGAGCCCAGATCATTAATGGCAACCACATTGACGTCTGTGCGTCCTGATTCGCCAATAGCGCGCAGGACATTGCGTCCGATGCGTCCAAAACCTGATATAGCAACATTAATAGCCATGATTATAATTCCTCTGTATTTTGCGTTTAGCGTTTGATGCACACGCTGATTTATCTGTGCCTGTAACGGCCTCGTGCCTCGA
>JAJRQA010000146.1 GCA_024280475.1 Alphaproteobacteria bacterium | reverse complement strand
GGCCACTTTTGGATCGGTCAGCCCGGCTTTTGAGAACACTGGCTTGTCACTGTCAGGGTTGATCAATGAAAGCTTGAAGGGCGCCGCTACACCAGACCACGCAACCATCAGCGGCCGCGCGCCAGACAGGACCATATTTTCTTCGGCTCCCGTTCCAAGAATGACGAGCTGTTTTGATTTGCCGCGCGTTATCATGGCGACCGCTTCGGTTTCATCAGAACTTGCAACCAGCATTTTTTTGACTTCGCCAAACAGATTGGTCAAAAACGAGCTGCCTTCTTGTTTGCCCTTAATGGTAAAGGGAGAGGCAGCCTTGGTAATATTTTTGACCGCTCCCGAGCCAAATAAAATGCGCACCGAAGAGTTGCTATCGGTGACCTTGACAATATCACCTGGCAACAGGCGCATCATCTCAGTGGTTTTAAGAAAGTTTCCCTTGCGGGCAATGATAATGGCTTTTGATTGACCGCTAATCTGTTCGACCCAGATCGTTGCAAACACAGGCTCATTCACTTGCAATAGAAAAAACATCGACAAAAATAGTGTGAGAGCGGTTGAAGTCAGAAATCTCATGTCAGGCTCCTGTTTAAAGGTTCAGCACGTTTTCATGAGCCACCGCCAATGACGATGAGCTTTACAAAAACGAACTCGACTTACCCTGTATCCCTCACGCATGGTAACCAGATTACAAAAGGATTGGTAGGGGGCGACACGCCTTTTTGTTTTCAAGACATAATTGGATTGCCAAATGCAGACAAATAGAAGGATGAAAAATAGTTAGGAAGTGATCGTCTCTTTTGCCCGTTTCGGGCATGATTTCATCGACCAAAAATAGTGTTGTCAGGTTCAACATCTCGGCTTTTTAATCCGACATCTGACATAGATAATATATCGCGTTTTTACGCTGTTTTTCTGGTATTTTCAGAGTCACAAAAATCAGCTTGTTACGGAAAACCCATTGGCCACCGCGGAGGGTTAATATAAGGTAAATAACCTATTGCGAAGACGCTGAATATACGTTAGCATTAGTAAAATTTAAGAGGTATATTATGGCGCGCGTCACGTTAATTGCATTTGCTTTGTTAACCGGATTTTTCTACGTCACCGGGAAACCCGTCAATGAATCCGGTCAAGAGATCAGTAGATTTGCTAGTCCTGCAAACCACAAGGTCATTGCAGAACAGGCTTTGCACCGCAACATCTCTAACCAGTTGATATCAACCGACATAACCTCGCCGACGAGCAAGCGCGCGACACGCAAAGAGCGAGCCACTGGACCCCAATTGCCCTCGCGCAATCCTCGCCGGGTTGCCAGTCGCTCTTCCAAATATGCAAAATCGACCCCTGCCCCGCAGACAAAAACCATCCAGCTTGCCGCAGCAGATACCAGCAGCAGCCAGACTTTTCATCAAGGTCGTAATAAATTTAGCGGCGGGATCGTCAAGCCGCTGGGACAAAGCTATCAGCAAAAATATGTCAAATCCCAAAAACCTGTTCTAGGGCCACGCCTGACAGCAGTTCTGGTGAAACGGGAGCTGCGACGGATCGGCTGCTATAGCGGCAATGTCACGAGTAACTGGGACGATAGCGCCCGCGCCGCCATCACATTTTACAATACGAGCACGGGTTCCAGCCTCGCAACCAAGACGCCCCTGGTCAGCTCCCTTGAGCACCTGCAACAGATTACCAAAACTGCTTGCGTTGAGCAGCCGGTGGTTGAGGGAACCATCATCGCAAGTGCCGGCCAGCGCAAATCTGAACCCAACACAAAGACAGTGAGACGGGTCAGCAAATGGCGCACAAATGTTCGGGTTCGCAAAGCCACTTTCCGGACGACCTCAACAGCCAGGCCCCCCCGTTATGAGATCACGCGACCTCGGCTCGTTGAAAACTATATTGCGCCACCAGAATTCCAACCTCGTCCAGTAACCAAACCTCGCAAGGTCAGACGAACGAAGCGTGTCAGGCGTTTGAAACGCGTTCGCATAGCCAAGAGAAATGCGCGGCGCAGAACGGCTGTGCGTTCCTGGAGAAAGCGCTATCGGCGCAAGAGATTTGGCTTCAGTAACAATGGCGGAAACTTCTCCCTGAATAATTAGATCATTCATGATCAAGATGTTTGCGCCAGATTACAGCCATCTCGCTTGATCGCTTGCGCCTCCCTTTGTTCATTTTGCACTATCAAGACTGATTGGCGGCATAGGCGATGTTCGCACTCTTCGATCATCCAAGCCTTTCCTCCGGCTTGCTTACGCGGCATGGGTAGGCGCAAAGCGTAAAATGAGATAGGCGGCACCGGTCGTTCACTCGTTCACAAGATTGCGTGAACTGGCTATAATTGACTCCCGCCCCCCAAACATATGTGCTACCAAAAGGAACAGGGCAGTTTCTACAAGAAAAGCTAATTGATCTCATCTATCGAGCTCAACTTCGCAAGCTCTGTTGATTTGTAGACAGGAGGTCACGACGATGAATATTGCACAATGTCCCAACATACCGAACTCATCCGGCATCCATATCCTGCCATCGGGATTTTTGTCAGGGTTTATACTTTTTGGCGCGCTATGGCTGGTACCAGTTCTGACGCTGATCGTCCTTGCTTCTCGCTGATGCTTGCTTGCTCACTGCATGCCAGTTCAAGCTGGCGTGCGCGTCGAACTTGTATGGTCCATATTTTTAAAACTGTTTCCATTGGTCAGTCCCTCGCCTCCTCCGCTTTACCCCTTACGCGTCTGATCCTGCAGCCAGGCCAGATAGCTCTCCTCCACATGCGCGGCGTCCAAACCAACCACGACGGGCGTCTCATAGGGATGGCGCTTGCAAAGTTCATATGAAAGCTCGTCAAACAAAGGGCGTACTGTCTTGAGCAACACCGCCACTTCCCCCTCTTCCATCATCTCGCCCTGCCACTCATAGATCGATGTCATGGCACCAGATATATTGGCGCACGCCGCCAGTTTGCGCGCCACCAGTTCTCTGGCGACCCGCTTTGCACTCTGCTCATCGGGGAACGTCGTATAAACCATCAAAACATCCTGGTCGGGCATGATAAAAACTCCTTCACCATATTTGCGCTTTCAACTATATAACACTCATGCCTTTGACGATTAACTGCTATTATCAGACAAAGCCCGCGCAACAACCAAGAAAAACCGAAGCGAATTGATGGATACGACACACAATAAATCAGCGCCAAAAAAGCTGGCCTTCGTCGCCAGCACCGTCGACACCGCCATTGCCGCCAAAGCCGAGCTTGAGCAGCGCTATGGATCGGTGAGTATTGAAGAGGCCGATGTCGTTGTCGCCCTTGGCGGGGACGGCCTGATGCTGCAAACCCTGCACGAAACCATGAAAGCCGGCGCCTCGATCTACGGCATGCATCAAGGTTCACTGGGGTTCTTGATGAATGATTATCGCGCCACGGGCCTGCTTGAGCGCCTTGCAAGCGCTGAGACCAATATTATTCACCCTCTGCAAATGCGTGTCTTTGATTGTGATGGCAATGAGAGCAAGGCGCTGGCCATTAACGAAGTCTCTTTGTTGCGCCAACGCTATCAGGCCGCCAAGCTACGCCTCACTATTGATAAAAAAGTGCGTCTTGAAATGCTGATCTGCGATGGCGTACTGGTGGCGACGCCCGCCGGCAGCACAGCCTATAACCTGTCCGCTCATGGCCCCATATTGCCCCTCAACGCACCATTGCTTGCCCTCACTCCCATCAGCCCGTTTCGCCCCAGACGCTGGCGCGGCGCTTTGCTGCCCAACAATGTCTGTATGCGCATAGAAGTGCTGGAGCCTGAAAAACGCCCAGTCAGCGCCGTTGCCGATCACGTCGAAATTCGTAATGTGCGCGAAGTGCGCATCGAACAACGCTCCGACATCATCCTCAAACTGATGTTCGACAAGGGCCACGCGCTCGATGAGCGGATTTTGTCAGAACAGTTTATGTTTTGAGGGTTGAAGGGCAGACACGTTTCAAGATCTGCGGGGTCCCCGTAGCGGATATTTGATTATCGGGCTTCGTAGGGTGCAATTTATTGCACCTATTTGGCCTGACCTCTTGTGTCTTGCTCGCTCGTAAATTGAACCGGTGCAATAAATTGCACCCTACAAAGGCTCATATTTAAAATTCCACCTCAGCGGACAGGCCGCAACTCGCGCGATCGCCAAAGATTGATCCTCGACAAATATGCGGGCAAAATCAATGCCCCGAAAAACTACTGTGGCCGCATATTTTCAAGGAT
>JAJRQA010000145.1 GCA_024280475.1 Alphaproteobacteria bacterium | reverse complement strand
CTTGATTTGCACCTGAATATTGTTCTTTTTGGCATTGCGTTTGGCTGATCCAGATACCTTTTCTTGCAAGGCTTGATCAAAATATTGCGAGGAACTGAACGAAAAGCGCCCACCGCCGCTGTTTTCCCAGGTACGAGAGCGAATATCAGAGAGCGTTTGCTTGCCGCGCTCGTCGGTAATGCGGGTGAGCATGCGCATATTTTGCGAGTAGCCATTGCAGGGCGACCCGGTCATCTCAAAGACCATGCGACCACGCACATCGGACACCGAAACGGCGGCTTTTTTATTGACCAGAGTGATTTCATAGATGGCACGATGAGGAACCAGCAGACTGGCTATGGGCTTTGATGCCTGCTTGACGGCAATCGCAGATGCCAGCGTCACCTGCCCAATCATCCCCCAGATCAAAACCCCAAGAAACAGTCTCACCATATTCAATACACCAATTCGTTTCGTCATTTTACGATCAAAAGTGGTCGCAGTGTAAGCAGCTTGCTCGACAATTGCCATAGGCTCATGCCCAGTGTCTGTTTTAATTGACATTTATCAGCTCTTGGAAACAATACATACTATATTTATGCACAACCCCAGACGTTACAAACGAAAAGAGTGACCACTATGAGCGACATCGAAAGCAGACTGATTGAGCTTGGTATCACATTACCACAGGCAGCGGCCCCAGCAGCCAATTATGTCCCAACGCTGATTACCGGAAATCAGCTGATCATATCGGGGCAACTCCCTATGCAGGATGGTGCGCTTAAAATCACCGGACAATTGGGCAATGATGTATCGATTGAAGAGGGCGTGGAAGCGGCCCGACTATGCGCCATCAATATCCTTGCGCAGATCAAGCGCACGCTCGACGGGTTTGATCGTTTTGAGCGCTTGTTGAAATTGGGTGGCTTCGTCAATGCCCCTGCAAGCTTCACTGACCATCCCCAAGTGATCAACGGAGCCTCCGACCTGATGGTATCGGTACTTGGGGATGCGGGACGTCACACGCGCTTTGCGGTTGGCGCTGCGGGCTTGCCATTTAACGCCGCAGTTGAAATTGATGCACTTGTCGAGATCAAAGCCTAGGATCAGGACAGCGCTCATGAACAAAGATCTCACCTGGATGTCCAGACCGTTCGCCCACCGCGGCCTGCATGATGCAAGCAAAGGCATTGTCGAAAACACGCGCTCCTCCGTGCAAGCAGCCCTGGATCATCAATTTGGTTTTGAAGTTGATCTGCGCGCGGCTGCTTGCGGCACCATCATGGTGTTCCATGACGAACATCTGGAGCGCCTGACCCATGCAAAAGGGCGGGTCAGCGACATGAATCTTGCGCAATTGCAACAGATCGCCTTTCGAGATACCAGCGACGAGATGATGAGTTTGCAAGACCTGCTTGATCTTAACAAGGGGCGCGTTCCCATGCTGTTGGAGCTTAAAAGTGACTGGCGATTCGATGATAAGAACAGCCTCCATCGCTTTGTCTCCGTGATCATTAGAACACTGGAGCACTACAAGGGCGACTTCGCCGTCATGTCATTTGACCCCTTGCTGATCAGCGCCTTTCATAACCTTGCGCCAACCATCCCCCGGGGGCTTGTTTCCGAGCAGTTTGAGGATCTCAAACATTGGCAGCAACTCTCGCAGCTAGAGCGGTTGCGACTGCGGTTTTTGCTGTCTTTCCGAAGCACACGCCCCGATTTCATTGCCTATGACATTGACGCCCTGCCAGCCATTGCGCCAATCATCGCTCGCTCCTTGTTCAAAAGACCGCTCTTAACTTGGACCGTGCGCACCAGCGAGCAGCAACACCGTGCGCAAAAACACTGTGACGCGATGATTTTTGAGGGCTTCACACCCTCCAGCAAGCAAGCGGTCTCGTCCAAATGACCACAAAACTCACGTCAAAAACCGTCGAAAGCCTCACACAGGTCAACGCGCAAGACTGGGATGCCTGCGCCAATCCCGACAATCTGCCCCATAGCCCGTTTCTCACCCATGATTTCTTATGGTCACTTGAAAATAGTGGTTCCGCGATCCCTGAAACCGGCTGGAAAAGCCAGCACATTGTGGTGAGCGATGAGCAAGGAGCGCTGCTTGGCTGTCTGCCTCTCTATCTCAAAGGCCATAGCCGGGGAGAATTTGTGTTTGATCAAGGCTGGGCGGAGGCCTATGAACAGGCGGGCGGGCGCTACTATCCCAAATTGCTGAGCGGCGTGCCGTTCACGCCGATCTCTGGCCGGCGCCTGCTACTCAAGGGCGGGCCGCACGACGAGGAAGTTGCCGCCATTTTGATTGAGCACGCCATGGCTCTGACCCATAATTATCAGCTATCGTCCCTGCATTTCAATTTCATCGATGACAGCCAGCTGAAATATTTTGATCACCCTGATCTGCTGGTGCGCCGGGGCCATCAGTTTCAATTCGAGAACCAGGGATTTGAGAGTTTTGATGATTTTTTGATCTCGCTTTCTTCGCGCAAGCGAAAAGCCATTCGCAAGGAGCGCGCCCGGGCGGTGCAGGCAGGACTACAGATCAAACATTTGACCGGCGGCGATCTGACCCCCGAACACTGGGACATCTTTTTCAAATTTTACACCGATACAGGAGAGCGCAAATGGGGCACTCCTTATCTGACGCGCTCGTTTTTCTCGATGATAAGCGATTGTCTGGCTGACCAGATCCTGCTGGTTCTGGCCTATCGCGATGGGCAGGCCATCGCCGGGGCTTTGAACTTTATCGGTTCTGATGCGCTGTATGGCCGCTATTGGGGCTCATGCGAATATCACCCCTCGCTGCATTTTGAACTTTGCTATTATCAGGCCATAGAATATGCCATCGATCATCGCCTCAAACGCGTTGAGGCTGGCGCACAGGGCGAGCACAAGCTGGCCCGCGGTTATCTGCCAACGCAAACAAATTCAATCCATTATTTACCAGATCAGGGGCTTCGCAAAGCTGTTGCTCACTTCCTTTCCAATGAACAGCGCTATATAAAAATGGAACATGAGATTTTGAGCGAACATTCGCCATTTCGTAAAACAACTGATGAGCCGCTCGCCGGCAGAAGGAATAATATGGAACAACGTATCTATCAAATCGATGGCATGACCTGTGGAGGTTGCACCAGTTCCCTGGAAAAAAGACTTTTGCTCGAACAGGGCATTGAAACAGCCAGCGCCTCCCATGAAAGCAATAGTTGTGAGGTCACGCTCGACCCCACCATCGTCAGCGATGAACGCATTGAGGAAATCACCACAAAGGCCGGGTTTGAATATAAGGGAAAAAAAGCATGAGCTATGACGACAATAATATCTTTGCCAAAATCCTGCGCGGTGAAATGCCTGCCCACAAAATTTATGAAGATGACGACACCTACGCCTTTCTCGATATTATGCCGCGCTCAAAGGGCCATGCTCTGGTCATACCCAAAAAGCCATCGATCAATATGATGGATATCGATCCCGACAATCTGTGCATCCTCATTCGCAG
>JAJRQA010000144.1 GCA_024280475.1 Alphaproteobacteria bacterium | reverse complement strand
AGGATGTGGGGTTTGAATTCGTTGCGGCGTCGGAAGGAAGCGCCAATCCAATAGATAGCCGGAAGGATCCCAAAGGGGTCTTGACATTGCCGCCAACCCTGCGTCTGAAAGAGCTGGATCGTCAGAAATATATGGCCATCGGCGAGAGTGATCGCATGACCTTGATTTTCCGCAAGCCAGTGAAATAACGGGTTCTCATAGCAACCGCCCCAGTGACACGCCTCAATATCCAGGGCGGTTGGTATTACTTGCTTATTCTGGCTCATCACGCCATGAGTGTCTCCAGCATCCATTGTCATAATCGATAAAGCGGCTCAACAATTGTTTGTCACAATACTAAATATTATTGCGCCGGTTTTTATTCTGATTGGCGCGGGCTATCTTGCGGTCAAGGGCAAGCTGTTCAGCAATGATATGGTGGATGGGCTAAACAAGTTCGTTGTGTTGTTCGCCATTCCTTGTCTGTTATTCAATGCAACCTCCACGCTGGACCTTGGTGCCGCTTATAACTGGCGCGTTCTGGTGTCATTTTACACCGGAGCAACGGTTAATTTTGTCATCGTCACTACTCTCGCCCTGAAGCTGTTTCACCGACCGCCAGGTGAAGCTGTGGCGATTGGGTTTGGGGCGCTGTTCTCCAATTTACTGCTGCTTGGCCTGTCGATCTCCGAGCGTGCTTATGGGGTGCAAAGCCTTGATCCTGCCTATGCGATTATATCTTTGCATGCGCCTTTTTGTTATCTGCTTGGCATCACCGCAATGGAATTTACGGGAGCAAAAGGTCGGACCCTCGCGGGCACGGCTGGCATCGTTGCCAAAGCCATGTTTCGCAATAGTTTGATGATCGGTCTTGGCCTTGGGTTTGCGGTCAATTTGAGCGGATTGGCACTGCCAGATGTTGCTCAGTCGGCGGTTGACATGATCAGCCGTACAGCATTGCCAGCAGCCCTGTTTGGCCTTGGAGGCGTGCTGACACGCTATGTGGTCAGTGATACGATCTATGAAGCAGGCATGGTTTCCAGCCTGTCGCTTTTGCTGCATCCAACCATCGCCTATGGATTGTGTCTGTGGCTTTTGGTGCCAGACGCCACAACCCGCTCGGTGGTCTTGCTCGCTGCGATGGCCCCAGGGGTCAATGCCTACTTGTTTGCCGCCATGTACGGCAAGGCAGTCAATACAGCCGCCAGTGCCGTCATTTTGGGCACATCATTATCTGTGATCACCATCAGTATCTGGTTATGGATATTGGGTTGATGAGAGGATCAATTGGAAGCAGTTATTTTCGTTTAGACCTGCTTGTTGTTCAACTCGGTATTTATGTATGAAACGATCTCATCGGAACTCTCCTGGATCGCCGGTCGTCTGGTATAAAGGCCAATTTGATGTATACCTCCAACATTCAATGTGTTGATTTCTGATAATTTGCGAACGCCTTGTTCATCTTCGAGCGTATCAATGCCAAATATCAAGACGCCCTGTTTACGCAGTGAGACGCTAATATCGAGAGCCATCTCCCGCTCAATATCGGTGATCTCGCTATAGTTCGCCTCGCCACCTTGCGATAGATTGCAGAGCCACGAGCCTTCTTTGGGAAGCCGCAGAACGGTGCCTATAATTTTCCCGCCGACCACGACAACTCTTTTATCGCCTTTGGCAAGCGTATCGAGAAATCGCATTGAAATATAGCGTTCACCAAGTTGGATGCTTTGGGCTATTTCTTCCAGGCCCTCTTCTTTACTCGACTTTTCATCCTTGAACCATGAATGCTTTGAGGACAGGCGGATCAAACCCTTGCCTCCATATCCGTGAAAGGGCTTGAGAACCAGAGGGTATTTTTCGAGTTCATCGCAAACGTCTTCAATTGA
Organism: Alphaproteobacteria bacterium; assembly: GCA_024280475.1. Taxonomy (GTDB): domain Bacteria; phylum Pseudomonadota; class Alphaproteobacteria; order Rhizobiales; family JAKIUO01; genus JAKIUO01. The sequence goes on along the minus strand of JAJRQA010000144.1, from coordinate 3,305 downwards.
AGAGATAAGCCGGATTTCGGGAGTGTATTTCTGGAATTCGAACAGATACTCTTTTGAGCCGGTTACAATGATGCCAAGGGGATCATTGATAATAATTTTTTTGTCACCCCATGCCTTGTCCAATGATCGGAGCTGATCATCGCTAACAGGGCGATCAAGGCGCAAAAAGATCACGTCATATTCGTCGACCCAGACCCGCTGGGTATCCTTGAACCAGGCACCAGACGCCGAGAATTCAAATTCATCATCAAGGGTTTTAGCCAGCAGGCTGTCCTTGTCCATGTTGACAAAGAACGAGTGATTGGCAAAAACCGAACGCGAGGCGACCGAAATCAGGGCTATGTCCTCGCTTGAGTTCATTGTCGTCAAAAGAGGATAAATCGATTCACCATCACCATGGGTTTCGTGATCTGTCAGGACCAATATGCGTATGTTCATTTAAATTCAGATCTTCAGGTTTTTCCAGGATTTGTTACATGCTCAAACATTTTTTCTACGAGCGGCGTTTTAGGCATATCTTCGTAACTTAGCTCGCTGCTGCCTAACGAGAGTACCGGTACGCAGGACTTCAACGGATTCTTGTCTCTGTTTTTGGTTTCCCTTGCCATATGCCATTTTGTAGCAAGTCGTATCAGGTGATCATATTTGCCAGGAGCTGCCCCTTTTTCTTCTTTGATAAATTCGGAATAGAGGGTCATGGTATTGATCACATTTGTCCGGGTCATGGCTTTGGCGGTTTCTTCATCTGCGACACTGACATCGATCGCAAGTGCCAGATTTTCCCAATGAGCCAGAAGAACGACGATATTTTTTATTGCGTCTTTTTTCTCTTTAATAATGGCAATCGGAATGGTCGTCGATCTATCTTTTTTTATTTTCTTATAATATTCTTTAAACATGTCCGCGCCTTCTAGAATGGACTGGCTTTCATCATATTTGGGGCAATTACTCCGTGAGTAATCCAAAGATTTGAGCCGGCTCTTCCAGTTGACATTTGAGGACAGATCCTTTTTTTGCTGAGCTAAACTTTTCAGGCCCAGAAAGATGCCAATCATCACGCCCAAGCTTGACAAAAATGACAAGGTTTCGGCCCAGTTTAAGGACTTTAACCACTCAAAAATAACAAAAAACAAATCAGAAGCCATTGTCAAAACCACATCGAACATATGCATTTACTCCAGGTTGATAATAGACCTTGCATGCCACAAATTGTCCGCATAAAGCCCGGCCATAGTCGCAACTCGTGTATATTTAAGCTATTCGCAAAACTCTTTCAATGAGGATGTGGGGATTAATTGCAACGATCATCCGCGGGTCTGACGTTGGCTGGTTTTACCAGCAAGATGCAGACCCGCCAAAAACCAAGCGCACAGCGCAAAATTGTTTGTAAAAAATCAAATGCCGGGCCAATCTTTGGCCCGGCATTTCTATTCGATCGTTTTGGTTTGGAGGATGCCCCGCTACTGGGTGGGCATTTGTTGTGGTTTTTTCGTCATGGGGTTCAGCTGCATGGGCGCGCCAATACTTGCTGTTGTGGCGGGACCTTCGTCCACATTGCCGGCCATGGTGTTGGCAACAGGCGGCGTGGTTTCATCGGTCAGCTCAATGCCATCTTGAGCGGTTGTCGACAGCATGCTTTTCAAATAAGCGATGTTTTTCTTGGCCTGAGCAGCGGGCAGGTCGGTTGTTGCCATGGCCTGCGCCTCATCATATTTGCCTTGCAAGGCGAGAACGAGCGCCAGGTTCTGGCGCAAACGAGCACCAAAGCGGCCGCTATCATCGGCATTGCGAAGCAGGTTCTCGGCTTCATCAGGTTTGCCGCCAAGGGCAATCGAGAGAGCCAGGTTATTGAGAACAGAGGCTTGTTTGGGAGCTAGGTCGCGGGCCTGCTGGAAATAGCTGGTGGCTTTTCCATAAGAGCCGTTACGCGCCTCAATGGTGCCAAGAGCTGACAAGGTGTGCCAGTCGGGCTTGGCTTTATTCTGTATTCGATCAAGCACTCTTCGCGCTTGTAAGGTTTTACCCGATCCCAGCAATAAACGCCCATATTCAGATGCTATGACGGGATGTTCGGGGTTGGCTTGATAGGCACGGTACAAGACATTGATAGCCTGTTGCTGCATGCCAAGGGAGCGCAGGGAATAGACATAGTTGATGGCAACCTCGCTATTGGCGGGGTTTTTGTTAAATGCTTTGGCTAATTTGGTTGTGTTATTGGCAAGAGGGCTTGCCTTGAGTGGCAATTGCGCACGGGTCGTGTTTTTGGCAGGACTAATGCGCTTGAGGCTGCCTGTGACGCCCGGGCCTCGCGATTTCTTGGGATTTGTACATCCGGTTAACACGAAAACCATAGCCATGCTCGAAAGCATGACTTTTGTGTAAAAACCAAAAGATCGATTGCGTACCATGTGCTATTCCTGACTGGTAGATGGACGCAATACAGACTGAAACATAAATAATGATGCCGATCTTAGGGTGGAACTCTTAAGAAATCGCTTAAACGGGGGCTTATCCATATGGACATCAAGCGCTCATATGCTAAAAATGGCAGCTATGAACAAATACGATAGCAAGAAACGCAAAAGCAATCTCACCAATGTTCTCTTGTCAAAGAGCTCAAAAGTGAGAACCATACCGATTTATTTTGCCGCCCCGGGGTCTCTTGAGAAAGACTTGGGAGCCTTGTCAAAACAGCAACGGGCCTGGCTGCAGGATACCGGCTGGAAGTCTGACAAGGGGTCGATTTCGGTCCTGCCCGGCACCGATGGCCAAATGGGCGGGGTCGTGCTGGGGCTTGGTGCCATACGTGACAAGGCCGAGATGGCCTTGTTGATTGGTCAACTGGCGCGCACCATCCCGGCAGGTGCCTATCATTTTCATGACGATCCGCCAGATGCCGAGCTTTCGGCGATCAGCTGGCTGATGGGTGGCTATTATTACGATCGCTATAGTGATCGCCATGGGCGCCTTGTACGTCATCTAAGGCTGCCTCAGGGCGTTGATAAGGACAATGTCATGCGCATTGTCAATGGCATGGTACTGGGGCGCGACTTGATCAATACGCCGCCCAATGATCTGGGACCGGCCGAGCTGTCAGCCGCAGCCCGTCATATTGCCGACCAGCACGGTGCCGAATTTAAAGAAGTGGTTGGCAATGATCTGTTGCGCGACAATTTTCCCCTGATCCATGCGGTCGGACGGGCCTCTGATCGGCCTCCAAGACTGGTTGAACTGCGCTGGGGCGAGAGCGATCATCCCAAGGTGACGCTGGTTGGCAAGGGCATCACTTTTGATACGGGTGGGCT
>JAJRQA010000143.1 GCA_024280475.1 Alphaproteobacteria bacterium | reverse complement strand
GCGCACCCCGTTTGAGACCATGATAGAGGGCAAGGAGATTTGGAAGGAAAAGTTCGTGAACTAAATTTGACCTGACAAATGCCGCCTAAAAAACGGTAACTGTCAGATCAGGTCTGAACCACTACAGCTTATGAAAGTAAAACAGTACTAATGAGTTTGGCAACCTAAATGTAACCCCGATCCATATTAAACAGGCTGCTAACTGGTCGAAATAGTAGGACCACCTCTGACATTTGGTCTGACGAACAGGCATCGTCTAGTAATGCTCCCTGAATAGATGAACCCCAATGAAAGCAGTCAATCGAATTAAGAAAATTTATTTGGGAACGAATTTTTCTCTATTGATCACCGGAGCGTGATCTTGATCAACTACCAAAACCCAGTCCTCCTTTTTACTCCAAATAACAGGGTCGTTGTAGGTTTCAATCGTCCCGTTTTTTCGCACGTGATAGACGTAGTACCTGCGGCCATATCGGCGAGCAGCACTTTCTTGGTTCGTTGACAGCCGCATATCCCCGCCTTTAACTTCGATGAACCTATCGACTAACTCACTGTTTCGTGTTTCGAGATATTTGTTTCTTTGCTCGGCCGAAGAAAAGCTGACCAAATCGCAACCCTCAGAACGACTTCCTCTTTCCTTGTCTAGAGAATATGGGAACCGTTCCTGAGCCTTTTCGAAATGATACACTTCGTTCTCCTCTATTCTACCGGTTGAACTGACACTAATACGTCTACGCTTGCCTGGCCGACCTCCGACGAGGAATTCTTCCTTTTCATGCTCCGCCCGGCTTTCCGGCGGCACACGCATCCATCTCTTAGTTTCGGAATCTGCCGCCTCTTTTTCGTTCGTTATCCTTTTTTCAAGCGTAGCTATATCCTCTGGACCGACGTCTTCAAGATCATTGAAATCTGAATTTTCCTCTGTAGTTATCTCAGTTGGTGGCAACGGCGGCAGATGACCGCTATTTTCAGCAACTGAATTTTTGTCAAGAATGTCGAAATCTTGTCGTATCATCTCCTCCAAATTCTCGACGTTTAATTCGGGGAACTCGAGTTGCATATGCCGGAGCCGCGCCTCAGAAGACTCTGCACGAAACATCTCCCTAAATGTCTCTACACCGGACAGATTCAGATATTCAGCAATGGTTTGTGCAAACTTGGAATAGCCAATATCTCGCAACAAGACTTGATTGCATCCCGGCTCAACCGAGAGAATAAAATGATCATTGTAGAAGAGGCAGTTCCAAGGAGGAAGAGGGGCTATCAGTGTTTTTCCCTCGATCTCCATCTCAATTACGGGAAGCTCTGTGACCCTAACTGCCGCCGAGATGACCGTTTTTTCACGCTCTATTACACATTCGATGTGCTGCGCCCAAGCACTTATCCAACGCTTGCAATCATCGAACTTGGCCACAAGCTTATTGGATAGATCCTCCCGTAATTCCTTCGTCGAGACAGAGTTGATCGTGATTGCTTGCCGCGCAATGGACTGAACGCCCACCGCCTCCAAAAACGCTTGTCTTGCATCTTTGATGTCGAAAACAGGACAAATACCACTAATTGCATTTCGCAGCGCGTTTTCTTGAGCGACATACTTGATTTCTTCGGGCTTATACCAAGCCAGCCCCTTAGGTCCCCGCGCTAGGAGTCGACCATCATCAAGAAACTTCGCTCTCGATTCGTCCCATGCCGTTGCGGATAGATCTGATCGATGGCTGATTTTTCGATAAATTGGCAAGACAATTTTTGGATCTGCTTTCAGCTTTGCAAGCCTTAGCAAAGCTCCAAAAACCGCCGGAGGTGGAGCGAGTTCGATGTTTTGTGACACACCTGCGCGCCTGAATGAACTCTCAAGTGCATCATCTGATAGAGCAAATGGCCTTGGTCCAAAGTGATTAATTGACAGGAATGGTTTCTGCAACATGGCAGTCCGTTTTTCCGGCAGGATCAGATTACATGGAGCACACAGCATCTCAAAATCATCACGGATCCAGTTTTCGCGTGAAATACGGCTCAATATCAAAGATCTATTTGGTGTTTCCAATACATCACGAATAATCGCGTTCGCGGGCGGTTTGAAGCGCAACGTCGTCCTCATATCTTCAAGTAACGCTCCTTCGCTCGATCCAAGCCACTCAAGAATTGCGGCATCAGATCCGCAGTCAAGAATGTCATCTAGCGCCTCGATCCACTTGGTTTCACCCAAAAACCCAGTGTTTCCATAAACGCTCAATCCATGGTCTGATAGCGATTCTAGCTTCGTCGCGCCGCGGCTGTCCTTGTAGCTCACAGTCTCCGGATATTCTTCGAGGATTAGTTCCCAATCAAATTGTTCCAAAGGTCTTTCAGTCTTGCGAGGCCAAGTGTTTATCCCAATCCACTTTAAGAAGGCTTCGTATAGGCTTGGCTTCAGATCGACCTCCATATCTGCAACTTGTTTAGCCAGTAGATCTGGTCGAGACGAAAATAATTGCCTGTTGACCCGACCGCTTTGACTTCCTGGTTCCGCGACATGTAATTCCTCAGCGAGGTGCCATTCGCCAATTGCGTTTGGCCACCAGATATTAATTGACGATAGAGTCGCAATACCTCCACGCGGCCCCTCGAACACAGCAACAAGAAGCGTGAGAAAGTCCTTTCTACGCCGGTCGAAATTAGCACGATGATCGTCGGCAAGTTCCGCAAGTCGAGCGGAGTAAGCTGAAATAATGCTGCGAGGGTCGTAGTTTTCAACGCCGAAACAAGATAGCGCTTCGACCGCGAGTTCGTCTTCTTCGCCCAACCCTTCGCAAATCTTTTGCCATAGCTCTCGATGGACAAAACGAAAGCCCGATCCTTCAGGGAATTTGACAATGCGCTTTCCCCCCTTTCCTGGCGGCGGGAACCAACGGGTAGTCTTGCTTCCGGTTGCGCCACCTTCGCCCATTAGTAGTTGCCGCAGTTCTGCACAGGAATACCCTTGTTCTGCGAGTTGCACGATAACATTTGCACGTTGAGGAACTGAAAACTGCCGATCTCTTAAATAGGAAACAACTTCCACTTCGCTCGAAGTTTTCACGCCCAGGCGCTCGAGGATCTCACGCTCGTTATTGTTATGTACAGGCACATAGTTCTGGAACCAACGCTTGTCAGAAAATTCGTGCTCTGGTTCGGGAAAAGCGTTGGCCTGTTCAGGCCGGACGAAGCCAGCACCACGTGTTGGAATAACCGAGCGGGTTCTCATCTCTTGAAAAAACCTTTCCACGAAGATTTCCATAAACCCCTGAGGACTCCCCTGGACGACCATGAATCCAAGAGGATTCAGAACCTCGGAATGGGACAGCTCCTCGATAAGATCCGCGTGCAGTGCGGCAAGACGGCCAATTACAAATTTGTTAGCCTTTGTGTCCCTCAGATGCTGGCGATTTTGCTCAAGATCGAACGTCGCGTGGAACAGACCGGGCAGTGGCATGTCGTGTTGCGTTGGAAAAAAACTGCTTAACGGTTCGCAATCGCAATCTTCGTCAACACGTATTGCTGCGGTTAGCTGTAGTATCTGACGAATATCATCTTCGGCTGCGTATTCAGGAGGAAACTGCTCAGAAGCGGTTTTCAGAATCCACTTCTCAGAGTCCGCGTTTTCGCTCGTCGTGATCAATAGTTTCGTAACTTTGCCATTAATCTCTCGTCGAAATGTTTTGTCCCCGCCCACAAGACCGGAAATTTCGATTTGCTCCACAGTTTGCAGGAACAAAAGGAGTCGGGGACTCAATTCTTGAAGCTGCTCCATGATAGTGCTTTGCACGTTCTCATCACTGAATGGGACAACTATGATCGTGTCGTACTCTGGCCTAAGCGCTCTCGCGCGCACGATAATTGGACCGACCCTTTCCTCGATGTCGGCCCAAAAGGGAAAACGGAGGATCGGTGCCAAGATCTGGCTCTTTTTCATTCTCTCCTGAAGGCTGGGTATTTTTTTGCAGAGCCTGCTCACTTGCTCCACGGAATGTGAGCGCGAAAATCCAACCTCTAGATTTCCGCTAAGTATGACAGGTGCTTCTGTCCAGTTGAGGAGCGCTCGGAAACCCAATCCTTTTGCTCCGATTAAGATACCGTCCTCTTTCCGTTTTGGGCTGACATGCGCCAATAAAATGGAATCCAAGCCGCCTGTGGAAAAGATCTTTCCTGTATTGCCAATTATTAAGCCGTTCTCCGTGATTTCGAAAAGCACTCGACCGGGTTTTTCTTGTTCTGTTGCGGCGTCGTCGGCATTTTGCAAGAGTTCAAGAATTTCGCGCCCCTGGTAGTCTCCTCGGCTTTCATGTTCTACATTAGCGTCAGAAATAAAACGCTTTTCGTCAATTTCGTAAGTGTGCCAGAGTCGTTTTTCCTCAGATCGTAAAAATTTAGTCCAATCTTCTTTCGAAAGACTTGGCGTTTCAGTTTTGTTCTGCATGATTTTTTCCGTCCAATTCAAATATAGCGGCAAGTGAACGACAAATGGCCCCCAGATACTCAGTGGCATTTTCTCTATTTTTTACGTCCGTTATATCCGTCGTGCTTCTCTAAGAGTTATGGTATCTCTGTATCCAGTTTCTTGCTGTTCCCAGCAATCCAGTTACTTTCTCTCATTCAGTATCCTTTTTGTTCATAATGGAAAGAGGCAACGCACAGAGAGTATTAACCAACCGCATCTGTTCGACCGTAGAGCATTTTGCTTCGCGCAACCTTGGGGCACAGAACACAAGCGCCAACCCTTTCGCGCGTGATACCGCTACATTGATCCGGTTGAGCGAGAACAGGAACTCCATGCCACGCGAAGTTTCCTCCGCAGATGAGGCCGTCATGGACACAATACATACTGGCGCTTCCTGCCCCTGAAATTTGTCCACAGTGCCGACACGGACCCCGCAGGTCAGTGCCTCGCGCAAGGCATTGACCTGCGCGTTATAGGGAGCGACGACGATGATATCGTCCTCGCGCATAGAGCGCGTCTTGCCATCCTTGTCTGTCCACTTCCCCGCCAGAAGGTTGCGTGTGGCGAGCTCGATCGCCGCCACTTCCTCAAGGGCGACCTGTGCATTGCCTTCGTGGGTAACAGGCACCCAGAATGCCCCCGCTTCAGGGAAAGATGTGCCCGTGACGCTCTGAAGTGCTGTGTCTGGGTGGCTTTCCAGCCTCCCTTCATAGACCTGGTCCGAGATGAACCTGCACACTTCAGGGTGCATCCGGCGTGTAACGGGCAGAAAAACACCCCGATTGGGCGGGATGGTTGCATGGTCGCCAAGAACCCATTCAAGGCACGAAAGGTTTGCCGGATGTGGATGCGCGCCTTGAATGACCTGCGGCAATTGTTGCGGATCTCCAACAAGCACGATGTTGCGCGCAGCGCGTCCCATGGCAAGCATATTGGCAAGGCCAACCTGCCCTGCCTCATCGACAAACAACCAGTCAAAGGCCTGAATGTTCTCGTCACGGGCAAAGAAAAACGCAGTGCCGCCCACCACATTTGAACCCGCAAGAGCAGGATCATCGTTTGAGGTTGGGCGCGAGATTGCCTCGAGTCCATCAGGATAGCCATCATTGCCAACGGAAACCTTGTGTGCCATTTCCAGCGCGATCGGCAGGTCCTGGTCCTCAACTGCAGCCAGGCAACCCATTAACACATTGCGGATCGCTTCGTGACTGTTTGAGGCGACACCGACCCGATATCCCGCGCGCACCAGGGACAGGATTGCACGCGCCGACACAAAAGTTTTTCCGGTGCCGGGCGGACCCTGGATTGGCAGCACAGTTTCATCCATGCGCGAGACGGCACTTATGGTGCCGGCAACAGGCTCCACACCGTTCAGAATGTCTGCGCCGCCGTTTCCCAGCCGTGGCGGACAGCGCGAGAGCAAATCGTCCAGTGCCCTATATCGACCTGGCCCGCATTGGTCGGCTATAACATCGCGCAGTGCCTCGGCAATGACTTTGGTGGAGATCGGTTTATCCGGGTGCAATGTAAGGTGATCCGCCAATAGATCTGCGCGAGCATTTCCGATCTTAAGCGTGATGTGGCGTGCTGCACGATCAAGCTCTTCTACTGAAATAGATGCGAACCCGTCCGGGGTCGGGATCGTCGCCGACCGACCCGTGCGTAGCTTGGTTTCCTGTTCGGGAAAACTATATGTGCGCTGCATGGAGCGTTTGACCGGCTCGGACGGGCCCATTGCCTCAAGCCCGGCAAGTGCATCTAGAACGTCGATCAGATCATCCTCATCCTTGCCGAGACTGTCAAAAATGGCCCACCAGGCCGGTTTTGCCTCGCGCCCATGAAACTTGCCCAGATTAAACAACATCTCCTGACGCTCAATTGGCAGGTTTGATGCTGCCAGCATTGTCCGCAGAGCCTGGGCTTCGGCATCCTCTTCAACTTCCTTTTCAGTGGCATCTTCGCCGAAATCCGGCCACATACCTGTGGGTCGAATGCCCGCCAGCCAGTCGCGCAAATCCTCGGTCGAGACACAATCGATGCGGTTGTAATCCTCGATCTCGTCAAGAATCTTCTGCTCTCCCGTCTCCAACCACTTTTCATATGCTACAACGGAGCCCCCTGCCGTTTTGACCTCACCATCGCGCACAAGGTCATAAAAAGCTTCCATGGATTTGATGGAATAGTTGGGTTCCGAGCCAATCAGCCCGCCGCGCACCACGGCAAAAAGATCGACGAAACGTCGCTCGCGCAGCAGGCGATCAAGAAAGGCCTCGCCGATACCGTATTTTGCGGTCAAACGGCGTAAGGCGGTGATTTCGTAGGGGGCATAGTGGTAGATGCGGGCCTGCGGGAACTGCCCGAGGCGCGTGCGAAAGAAATCAAACAGATCGACAACAGCCTGTTTTTCAGCAGTATGGTCATGCGCCCAGAACTTCACAAACTCGGTATCTTTGGCCCAAACCCCATGCAGATATTCAAGGCCGCCCTCAAAATGCGGGTCACCCTCGATGTCGTAGAACAGATCACCGGCCCGAGGTTCGGGCAGCAAATCAAACCCTTTACCAACTTTAGGTGGGCGCAAAACGAAATCAGGCGCGCCGGTTTTGCGGGCGTGTTGAAGGCGGGCTTGTGTTACCAGCCGCGCCAACGTCGGCTCGGTCATGCCGCGTACCGGATGGTCAAGCGTGGAGAGGGCCTCAAGCGTTTGCACATCCGCTTTTTCCAGCTTTTTCACCTGGGTGCGGCTGATATTAGCCACATTGAACAGACTGTCCTCGTCTGTCCAGACAGATTTGCAATGGCCCTCCCAACGGCACAGCCCGCAATCGGTGCAAGGCACGGGACGGGTTGGCGATGGATCGGCAACGAAGCTCTCAAGCCTTTCCCGCGCTGCCCGCGCGTAGGCGCTGAAGTCCCTGATTCGCAACGTCGCCCGCTCGCCATTGCCAAGTTCCACATGGGCAAATTGCGGCGCGACACCTTGGATTTCGGTCAACAAGTCCGAATACAGCACAAGCTGTAGCACATGTTTGGGATGTGGGGTGCGCTTGAGCTTAGTGTCGGTTACTTCGTAGCTGAAATCACCAAGATTTGAGTGTGTATCCACCCGTTCCAGAAAATCGGACCAGCCCCCCCAGTTACCCGAAAGGAACGCGCCCTGAAATATCACTTCCGGCCCCTCGGCCAAGGCTGTTCGGGTTCGGGTCGCATTCGTCGCAAGATTCCCGCTGTCGATCTCGACGATCCCACGTCCGTCCGCCCTGAGTCGTTCAAGATGTGCCGCCTCATGGGCATCGCCTTGCTTTTGTAGCAAAGCCGCATCTTCGGTGTCTTCGCGTGGCTTGGGTCCTGCCCCCCGCATGCAGGCTAGATCGAGAACCGTCGCGTGTGCGCACCCCATGAAGCGCATGAGGTCAGAAGCAGAAAATATAATTCGACTGTCTAGTTCTCTCACAAATTGCCCCGATACATTCAAAATACTATTGGCGAGGGAATCATCTCGGCAGGATTCATTTTGAACTTTAGCCTATTAGGGTGTCAATTCCTGTAGTAGCTGAAAATGTCGTTAACGATACAGCGCAAACGCCAATCATTCTTCGACGCCTTCGGAGGTAAACAATACTGGACTAAGGTTCGCATTCGGTCCAAAATCTCGATGTTTCAGTTGACCATCCGCGATATTTAGATTGCGCAAAAGATAGGTTTCGGTTTGGCCCGAAACTTTCAGTGCCATTGCATTGCCTTCACCCCCATCAACCAAACGACTTGAGGGGCCAAACGTCGACCCGCGCTACATCATGAATTTGGCTGGTGGCGCGGTCACCACAGAACTCACACCGAACTTAAAGCAGAAGACCAAGAAGGTAGCGAATGATTTGCGCCTGCGTGCCAAGAAATACGGGTTCGTGGTTCGGAGATTAGCTTCATGTGTAGTGGTTCAGACCTGATCTGACAGTTACCGTTTTTTAGGCGGCATTTGTCAGGTCAAATTTAGTTCACGAACTTTTCCTTCCAAATCTCCTTGCCCTCTATCATGGTCTCAAACGGGGTGCGCCCGCAACACATT
>JAJRQA010000142.1 GCA_024280475.1 Alphaproteobacteria bacterium | reverse complement strand
TACTATGTTTATCGTCACTGTTCATTTTTTCTCTTTCCTTTTAAAGGACCCGTGATGACCAATAAAATGTGGGGCGGACGCTTTTCTGACGGACCCGCGCAAATCATGGAAGAAATCAATGCTTCCATCTCGTTTGACAAGCGCCTCTACGCCAAAGATATCGAGGGTTCCAAAGCTCACTGCGCCATGCTGGCCAAAACCACAATCATTAGCCAACAAGATGCCAGCAAGATCGTTGAGGGTCTAGACACAATTTTGTTAGAAATCGAAAATGGCGATTTCAAGTTCTCGCGTCAGCTGGAAGATATTCATATGAATATTGAAGCCAGACTGGCCGAATTGATTGGACCTGTGGCCGGACGGCTGCACACGGCGCGCTCGCGCAATGATCAGGTCGCCACCGATTTCAAGCTCTATGTACGCGACATGATTGATCATTTTGTCACCCAGCTTGACGGGCTACAGGCTGCATTGGTGGAAAAAGCTGATGACTTCGCCAGTCTCGTAATGCCGGGCTTCACCCATCTGCAAACCGCTCAACCGGTCACCCTTGGACATCATTTACTGGCCTATGTGGAAATGTTCGAACGCGACCGCGGGAGACTGCTCGATGGAAGAAAGAGGCTCAACGAAAACCCTCTTGGTGCCGCAGCACTGGCTGGCACCCCCTTTCCCATTGATCGGGACATGACCTCAAAGCTGCTGGGCTTTGAACGCCCCATGGGCAACTCCCTTGATGCGGTCTCTGATCGCGATTTTGTGCTTGAAACCCTCTCCAGCCTATCGATCAGCGCGGTTCATCTGTCGCGCCTGTCGGAAGAGCTGGTGATCTGGGCGACCGCACAGTTTGGCTTTATCACCCTGTCGGATGGTTTTAGCACCGGCTCAAGCATTATGCCGCAAAAACGCAATCCTGACGCCGCCGAACTGGTACGTGCCAAGATTGGCCGCATCGCGGGTGCCCTGCAAGGGCTAACCATGGTCATGAAGGGCTTGCCGCTGGCTTACTCCAAGGACATGCAAGAAGACAAGGAAATGGCTTTTGATGCGTTTGACAATTATTCCTTGATGGTCGCGGCCATGACTGGCATGATCGCCGACCTGCAGCCAAACGAAGAGCGCATGACGGCAGCAGCAGCGCATGGCTATTCGACGGCCACTGATCTCGCGGACTGGTTGGTGCGCGAGCTGAACATGCCGTTTCGCGATGCCCATCATGTTACCGGCGAGATCGTCGCACTAGCCGAAAAACAAGGCATAAGGCTGGATGAGCTGACCCTTGAAGACATGCAAACAGTGGAACCTGGAATCAAAAAAAGCGTGCTAGAAGTGCTTTCCGTGCAACAATCCGTGGCATCACGCATGAGCTATGGTGGCACTTCGCCCACAAATGTGAAAAAAATGGCCCAACAGTGGCTCACAAGACTGGAAAAACGTTCGTCAACAAGCTAATGAAGAGGTGCAACCCTTATTTAAGCGCTTTGCAGGCGTAAATATGTGTTGGCCAAACAAAGCTTAATCGGGGCCAAAAAGGCCCACAAAGACAGGAACGCCTGATGATGAAAGCTACGCACATCGCTATAGGGATCATTTTTCTGGCAGGCCTTGGTCTGTCTGGCTGCGGCGTCAAAGGCTCGCTGGAGCGCCCGGCTGATGCACCAAAGGCACCCGTCGCCGATGCCGATGGCAAAAAACCTCATCGCTCCTTTGTGCTTGATGGCTTGATCTAGGCGCTGTTTTGCCTGTTTTTCCAATATTCTCACTGAAATAGAGTAATACAAATTCTGTCATCCCCACGAAGGCGGGGAACCATAATCCCTGACCTTACCATTACACACAAAAACAAGAGGCTGTTTTTTTGAATAATCCGATAGCTTAGTGAGTATGGATCCCGGCCTGCGCCGGGATAATAAGGTAGAATTAACCCTCACATTTATTAAAAACAACGAGGCCTGGATACCCTCCACCTCATTTGTCAGGTCAATCAACACATGCACCATTTCAGCTATAAAAACGGCCTGCTGCACGCCGAAGATGTTGATCTCACTCAATTGGCGCAAGAGATCAGCACGCCCTTTTACTGCTATAGCCAGCAAACCATCGAGCGTCATTACAAGGTGTTTGACGAAGCCTTTACGGGCCACGACACCCTCATCTGCTACGCCATGAAGGCCAATTCCAATCAGGCAATCCTTAAAACGCTGGCTCGTCTTGGAGCTGGTGTTGATGTGGTGTCCAAAGGGGAATTGCGCCGCGCGAAAAGCGCTGGCATACCCGGCGAGCGCATCATGTTTTCGGGCGTTGGTAAAACCGCGCACGAAATGGCGCTGGGCCTCGAAATGGATATTTACTGCTTCAATGTGGAATCAGAACCAGAATTGATCGAACTCAACCGCATCGCAGGAGAACTGGGCAAAAAAGCCCCCGTCTCTTTGCGTATCAATCCCGACGTCGACGCGCGCACTCATGCCAAAATCTCCACCGGCAAATCAGATGACAAGTTTGGCATCCCCTATATGGACGCTCTGCGGGTCTATGAAATCGCCGCCAGACTACCCCATATCGAACCCTGCGGCGTTGATATGCATATTGGTAGCCAGATCACCCAGTTGCAGCCGTTCCGCGATGCCTTTGCGCTCCTGCGCCAGCTGGTACGCGATTTGCGGGCCGAGGGCCACACCATCCATCATGTGGATCTGGGTGGCGGCCTTGGCATTCCTTATGGCGATGAAAACGAGCTACCACCGCATCCAGACGACTATGCCAAAACCATCATCGAAATGATGGAAGATATTGATTGCAAGCTTGTCTTCGAGCCCGGCCGCATGATCGCTGGCAATGCCGGTATTCTCGTGACCCGCATACTCTATATCAAGCAAGGCGAAAACCGCACATTCGCCATAGTGGATGCCGCCATGAACGATCTTATCCGGCCAACGCTCTATGAAGCCTGGCACGACATCTGGCCCGTGAAAGAGATGGGCAAAGACGTGCAATTGCATAAAATGGATGTGGTGGGGCCAGTTTGTGAGACCGGCGATTATCTCGCCAAAGAGCGCTTTTTGCCGCCTCTCAAAGCTGGTGATCTCATCGCCGTGATGACGGCAGGAGCCTATGGCGCCACCCAGTCCAGCACCTATAATTCGCGACCATTGATCGCCGAAGTGCTGGTCAATGGCGATCGCCATAGCCTCATCCGCCCCCGCCAGACCATCGACGAGCTGATCGCCCTCGACATTGTCCCCAGCTGGCTGGACAAGGATTGATGCCTTTAAACGCCATCAAGGTCAGTAAATTTCTCAGCCTGGTGCTGCGCCATAAGCCCGAAGCCATTGGCCTTGCGTTAGACCCGGAGGGATGGGCCTTGATTGATGAGCTGATAAGTAAGGCCCATCTCGAACTCACTCCCGCTCTCATCGAGCAGATCGTTGCCACCAGCGATAAACAACGTTTTGCCATCTCTGATGATGGCCTATCTATTCGAGCCAATCAGGGACATTCGATTGATATAGACCTTGGCCTTGATCCCGTTGCTCCCCCCCAAACTCTCTACCATGGGACAGCCAGCAGATTTCTGAATAGTATCAAACAACAGGGATTACGTCCTCAAAACCGCCAATACGTGCATCTTTCAGCCGATATCGAAACGGCCATAAAAGTAGGCCAACGTCACGGCAAACCAGTTGTGCTAGAAATCCCGGCCCTGCAATTACACCAAACAGATCATAGATTTTTTCAAGCAAATAATGGGGTCTGGCTGACGAAACTGGTGGGGCCAGAATATCTGACTGAATTGAAAAACTCCTGACCCTTATTCGAAGGTGACTTAAAGCGCTCGCGAAGATGTGACTGGACCGGATCAATCGGGTCGCTAAAATAGGGAACGTCTATCAATCAGGATCTTATTTTATGCCGATCACTAAAACTGCCCTCACCACATTGCTGCTGGCGCTGCTTATGCTGCCCGTGGCCATTGCCAAACAACCGTTCACTCTGGACAATATCCATCAAGGCTTGCAAAGCCGCTATGAGGGTGTCTCTCATATGAGCCCCACGCAATTGCAAAAAGCTTTGTCGGGACCTGATGCAAGCAAATTCCTGGTGCTTGACAGTCGCGAAACAAGCGAGTTTGCAGTCAGCCATATCAAAGGCGCCAAACGGGTTGATCCTTCAATCTGGCACAGCTCCTTCATGAGCAAGTTTGCCAAGCAGGCCAAGGGCAAGACCGTGGTTATCTATTGCTCGGTTGGCGAGCGCAGCTCAAAACTTGCCAAATATGTGCAAAAGGCCTTGATGAAGCAAGGTGCCACCGGTGTTTACAATCTGCAAGGCGGCATATTCAAATGGCATAATGACCAGCGCAAAATGCTCGTCAACAGCACTGGCTCGACCAAATTCGTCCATCCCTATGACAAGCATTGGGGGCAATTGGTGCAGCGGGATAAACTATTGCGCTATTCCCCTAAATAAATCTCAAGGGCTGATCATCATATGCAAGCAACTTCCAATGCTCATGACTTGCTTTCAACTCTCGCAAATGTCATTCTTGCCAAAGACAAGAAAAAAATCGGGACAAGAAAAACAACTGATGAGTGAGGGGCTTTGATGATTGGTGCGCGTATATTTGTAGCGTTGATCTTTGGTATTCTGGCAGCCAGCTTTATCGGCTCGATCTATATTTTGATGATCGAATTTGGCAATCAGGACTGGTTTCAGCTGGCAGCAGTCTATAGTCAGGCCTTCTTGTTTTTTCCGACCATTGGCCTTGTCGCCCTCATCGCCTGTTACACACCAGCCACCATCTTCATCGATCTGTACTGGCACCATGTCAATAATGGCCGGCTGCGTCTGCTCATCGGTTTTGTTTTCATTGCTGGCCTTTCGGTTTATATTGCCGGTATCCTTTCGGGGCGCAATATCCTTCTTGAGACCATATGGAAGGCCGAACAACCAGCAACGCAGGCAGATATCGTACCGGCAATCTGGGAGCTGCACCCGCAAACGCTGGCAAAAGACACGGGCAACCCCGCTAATTGCGTCACCAGTGACGAATTATGCGTGCGTCAGCCGATCCTGCGCTCCGTGCAAATCTTGCGCCGGGTCAGCCAAAGCCGCACCGGTCTCACCGCTTTTTCAAGAAACTGCTCCCGCGATCCCCTGCTCGAAGATCCCCCGTCAGACAATTTGCTGCGGTACTGCTTCCCTCTTTTACGCAAGGTCGACGCCAAGAGCTGTTGCTTTGCGCAAGAGCGCTTTTCCCGCGAGCTGTCAAATATGTACCGGGAAGAAGAAAAACATTCGCAAACGGGATATATTCATGCTGTGAGTCTGCCGTTCAAAGTCTTTTTCATGTTGACGATCTTGATGATTGGCGGCCTGCTAGCCACTTGGCGACAAAAACTTGACCGGTTTTATGAGAGCTATATGCCCCGCGTCGAAAACGGCGTCTTGATCGGTGCCACCGCCATGTTGTTCTGGCCGGTGACTAATCAAGCCTTTTTGCAATCAGCTGCAACCCTCTATGGCCCCTATAGTGGTAGCATCTACCAGGATAATTTGGGCGCCGCCTTCAGTCTGGTGTTTGGCTTCTGGGCCCTGCTGATCCTGTTCTTCTTCTTTCGTCATCACGAAAAAACTGTTGAGTTATGGGTCAAGATACTCGGGGCCGTTGGCAGTGTCCTGGCCGCTGTGAGTTATAATTTCATCATTGATTATGCGGTTCGATTCACGGGGGCGGGTACCTATATGTGGACCTTTGTCATACTGGCCCTGCTTGGCCTGATGGTTTTTATCTCCTCGCATTTCTGGCCCGCACGCAAATCCTCGGACACCCCCAAATCAAGCTTTTAACTTGCCTAAACGCCCCTGAACAGACATCCTTATCCTATATTGCACAGGTGATTCGCCATAGGGCTTTGAAAAGTCTGATTAATCAGACTTTCCAGCTGCAACCTGGTGCAGAAAAAGTGCTTTTTGACATGTAATGCGGCTTTTTAATCAAAGCACAAAAAGACAATCAAGGATCAGAGCCAAAACCTGCCTTGATCCTCATGGGAGCATACATGTCACAAGGGAACGACTATAATATTCGCGAGGACAAATCGCCCTGGGGACCGCGAATGATCCTCATTTTGATGGCCATGTTGACAGTTTCCATGGCTTTTTTCTCCGGGCTCTATGTGCAGTCAGGCCTGCCTTTCTTCCCTTCCCTGATTGGCGGCGTTGCCATATTCCTTACTCTTTACGGTACCTTGCCACTCAAAAAACCGGCCCGTGCAGCTGACGATAATCTGCGCGCGCGCTTTGCCTTGTTTGAAAACGAAATCGTCAATCTGTCAGGTCAGTTTGAACAATTTCAGGACCTGTCGGGAACAATTGGGCAACTCGATCAGCTTAGTCCCACATTGATGCAACTCGAAGGTTTTCTCGAAGAAATGAAAACGCAAGGCATCGATTTGGCCCGTCTTCAAGGGGAGGGCGACGATGCCAACAACGACCTTAAACTCAATGAATTTTCGCAAAAACTCAAACAGTTGGATAACCGCATAGCTGATCTCAATGAAGAAGTCGCCGACAAGGGCGTCGATCAGCAAGCTCAATTACAATCGCAAATCGAAAATCTCGACAAGCTTGTACAGCAAATGGCTCAGGCCGAATCAAATGCCGCAAATCCAATACCTGATTTTGCCCCCGAACCTGGCGAAACCATTCAAGCCCAAAGCCCTTCGACTGTTGATCAGATACGTCAACGCGTCGAAAAATCGCGCGATGTTCTGAACAAAAGTCTCGATACCGATCATGAGGTAAGTGATGATCATCAGATTTTATCGATCATTACCAAGGCCATCAAAAGTCGTCGTATCGATATTTTCTTGCAACCCGTGGTCAGCCTGCCAAAACGCAAAACGGCCTATTACGAAGTTTTTACGCGCCTTCGCAATGAGACCAATAATCTGATATTACCCGAAACCTTTATTCCTGTTGCCCAAGGGGCTGGTCTGATGCCATTGATCGACAATATGATGTTGCTGCGTGCCATCAAGATCATCAGACAAATGGATCAACGCTCAAATGCCAAGGGATTGTTTTGCAGCCTGTCGACCCAGTCATTGGTCGATCCAGATTTTTTTCCAAAGCTGGTAGCGTTTCTTGAAAAGAACAAGGATCTGTCTGGCCGCATCATTTTTGAGATTTCACAAGCCCAAAAGAAAACCGCAGGCCCTATCGAGCGTGACGGTATGCGCCGGCTTGCGGGACTTGGCTTTTACTTCTCGCTCGACAAGGTCATAGATCTGGATATTGATTTTGATGAACTGGCCCGCATGAATTTTAAATATGTACGGATCAGCGCCGACCGTTTGATCAATGGCATGGCGGAACTTGGCGCCCGTATTCATGGCGCTGACAAAGCCGATTATCTGCAGCGTTTTGGCTTGAACCTGATTGTCGAGCGCATCGAAAGCGAACGCGAACTGGCGACCCTTGCCGAATATTCAATCAAGCTTGGTCAGGGCTATCTATTTGCTGAACCGCGCCCCATCCGCCCCGAAATTCTCGGCGAACGCGCCGCCTAAGCTCCCTCACCTCCCGCATAATCTATGGAAAAACAGATTTTTTTTCGGACATCAAGCTTGAAATCATGGCGCATTGTCAATTACAAGCAGCATAAGATCAGTATACGATAGCATTTGCGCGAATGCCGCACCACAACTGATATGGCGTTGTAATGAGTAATAAGGGGGGCGATATGCCAGATAATATCAAGGGGTTGGTTTGCGCCTACCACATCGATGGCCAAGGCGCATCGAAGGAGCTAAGTTTTAAAGACGTCAAAAAAATCAACCAGAAACCGGAAGGCGATGGCTGGACCTGGATCCATCTGGATCTTGATGACGAAGCTGCAACCAAATGGCTGGACAAATACAAGGACATGCTCGCCTCCGTTGCCGAAGCGCTGGGCTCCCCCCGCACCCGTCCCCGCTCTTATGTTTTCGACCGTGGTATCTTGCTGATCCTGCGCGGCATTAATCTCAATGCCGGCGAAAAAGCTGAGAACATGTTGTCCTTGCGACTATGGATGAACGACAAGATCGTCATCACCACCCGGCGCGAAAAACTCATGGCCGTTGATGTCATCCGCAAAGAAATCGCCGCTGGCAATTGCCCGCAAACACCCGCCCACCTAGTCATTGACCTCGTGCATGGACTAACAGACCGGATCGCCGAAAAAGTCGAAGAACTTGACGATCGCATAACCTTTTTGGAAGATAGTAAAGATAATAACGCCCCCAAATCCGTGCAGAAAAAGGTGCAAACCATTCGCTCGCAAGCCATCACCTTGTTGCGCCACATCACGCCGCAAAGACCAGCGCTTTCAGAACTTGTAGAGGCGCAAACACCTTATCTTGACAAGGAACAACATGGTAGCTTGCGTGTTTTGACCAGTCGCATATCGGGAAATATCGGCGAGCTGACCGCCGTACGTGATCGTGCCGAAGCCATGCAGGCGGCCATCGCCTCCGAGCAGGCGGAGCGCTTGAACAAGACTATGTATTTGCTGGCCATCATCTCGGTGTTCTTCTTGCCGCTCTCCTTGTTCACAGGACTGCTCGGCATCAATGTCGGCGGCATGCCCGGTGAAGGCTGGGGGCCCTCCTTCATGATCGTCCTCCTTTTGATGGGCATCATGGGCGGCGTCACCTGGTGGATCATGAAAAAACTGAAATTCATTTAGAGTTTGACCTCAAATAACTGGGAGATCTGATCTCGTGCACAAAATACTGGTGCCAGTGGATGGCTCCGACCACTCACTCAAGGCCCTGCATATCGCCTGCGACCTGGCGAGCAAATATGATGCGCAAATTCAATTACTATACGTGCTGGCAATTGATAAATCGGCAAGCCAAATTCTGGATCTTGCCATCGCAAATAAATTTGATCCAGAACTCCAGGCTAACCTTGTGAATATAGCAGAACAAGAACCAGGCCCTTTGAGCGAGACGGTGAACGAGGCCGTTGGCAAGCAAATCTTGAAGATAGCGGCGGGCCGTGCCACACGTGTTGGTGTTGAAACACAAATTCTGGCCATGGCTTCTGGTGATCCGGCCGAAAATATCCTGAGCGCCCACAAGCTCACCGGTGCCAGCACTATCGTTATGGGCTCGCGCGGCGGAAAATGGTCTACCCTTTCCTCATTTGGTAGTGTCTCGAACAAAGTCTTCGCCAATGCCGATTGCACCTGTATTTCCGTGAAGTAGTACAACCCGATCAATCAAGCTGGCCGCAAATCTCTTGCAACCGCGCCGCACTTTACTCTATCCTGATCAGATATATCATGAAGTATTTTTAAAATACAAAATTGAATTTTGCCCGTATTAAAAATTTTTCCAACCTTATTGATCGATATTGCGAGCATTCAAAAAGTAAGGATTGCAAACCATGTCGTCAGACCAACCACGTATTCTTGATCTGTCGCCGCTGATTGTACCACCGGGGCGGACGCTGTGGCTGCTCATGATGACGATCATCACTATGTTTACCTTGATCGGCGCGACTTTTCTGATTGCCGGTCCAAATGGCGAGCTGCCTGATCACCCCAGTATCAAATTTATCGGTGGTTTTATCGGCGCGATTTTTGTCCTCTTCTTTTTGTATATGTTTTATAGAATTTGGAAATATTTCTGGCTGAACAAGATGGTACGCCAGGTCATTCATGGCGACACGATACCGCAATTAAAAAGCATTTTTCTGGCCAACGGAGTGAGCGCTGACATCGCTGTGGCACCTGCCGCAGAGCACCTGAAAAATCTATCTCCCCTGCTGGAGAAAATTCAGGTACATAAAGAAACCAGCCTGGGAAACAAGATACGTTTTTACGGCTCAATGGGGCTATTATTATTGCCGGCGCTGGCCGCAGATTGGTGGATTTCCTACAAGACAAATCTACTGGAGGAACCCTATACCATCGTAACTTCGATCGTTCTTGCGCTAATCATACCATTTTTCATTGTAAAAAGGCGCCGACGACTGCAATTGAATGCGGGAGCATTGCTGGCCATTGATGATCGCCGCCCCATCGTTCACTTGCGCTCGTTTGGCGATGATGAGGTTCAAATCAAAAGCATCGCTGGCGATGCCACCAAAAGTGTATTTGGCCGCTTTGACATGGCCGCCACCTTCAAAAGCAGACTGCTTTGGCAAACTATCCGACTGGAAGAGGCACTGGCTGGTATCGCACGCAGCTTTGGCCCCTTCATCGCCATTGGCGAACCTAACGAGAAAATGCCGGATATTGGCGCCGCACGCGCCTATCTTGGCGATGACCAATGGCAGGAAAAAGTGGCGCAATGGATGGAAAAATCCCTGCTTATCACGATGATCGGAGGCATCACCCCCGGCCTCTTATGGGAGCTTGATCATTTGCTTAAAACCGGGCAACCGGGAAAGCTCATCATTTTTTTTCCCCCCTCAAAAATAAAACTGATGCAAATGCTGCGCCCCGGTATTACCAGAACCCAGCGCGTCGATAGCGTGCTGGGCGTTTTCAAACAACATGATCCCTCGCTGGAAATCCCTGAGTTCGATAAAGAGCGCTGCATCTGCATTTCCCTGGATCAAGATGCGAAGCTCAACTATATCACCTCCGACTACACCAACACCGATCACGCCTACCATATGAGCTTCTTGTTCGCCTCCGCGCGCTTGCTATCCTAGCAAACAGGGCATGGCCCACTCACAGCTCATCTTCGCCTAAGGGGATCAGCGGATTTTTCTGATGATGCTTCCCTACAGCAACCCGAATATCGCCAGTTTGAGATCATCAAGGCCGGTGTTTTTGACCGATGAGGTGCCGATGACTTCGGGGTAAGCGGCGGGATGTTTGGAAAGCTCGGACTGGATGCGTGGCACGATGGCGTCCTGCTCGGCCTTTTTCAGCTTGTCGAGTTTGGTCAGGACGATCTGATAGGAAACAGCGGCCACGTCCAGCATTTCCATGATTTCGCGATCATTGGGCTTGAGGCCGTGGCGCGCATCAATCAACAAGAACACGCGGGACAAAGTGGCACGCCCGCGCAGATATTGATGGATCAGCCTGTTCCAGCCCTCGACCAGACTTTTTGAAGCGCGCGCATAGCCATAGCCTGGCATATCGACGACATAGAGCCGCTCATCCTCATCTTCGCCAAGCGTGAAATAATTGATCTCTCTGGTGCGCCCTGGCGTATTGGATGTCCGAGCCAACGCCTTGCGCCCAAGTAGGGCATTGATGAGGCTAGACTTGCCAACGTTCGAGCGCCCGGCAAAGGCAATCTCGACACGGTCATCATCCGGCAGACCATCAATGGCCACCACGCCCTTGATGAACTCGCAAGGCTGGCAAAACAGCTTTAGCGCCTGTGCACGCTGGGCTTTTTCAATATCGGTATCACTCATCAATACAACCTTGTAGGTGCGGGGGAAAAACAAAATGTCCTCGCGGACAGCGCTGGGGAGTCTATAATGTGCTACCGCTTCGCTGTTTGAGCACCAGTCCCCAGACCCCATCACATTTAATAGTGGTTTCCAAAGGTTCGCCTTTGGTGCCAG
>JAJRQA010000141.1 GCA_024280475.1 Alphaproteobacteria bacterium | reverse complement strand
TGGAAAGGGATCTTTTCATGTCTGGAAATAACTCAAACCCGTCGACGCCGCGCATATTGGCAGTGGCTAACCAGAAGGGGGGTGTTGGCAAGACCACCACCGCCATCAATCTGGGCACCGCCATGGCTGCGATAGGTCAATGCGTCTTGATTATTGATATGGATCCTCAGGGCAATGCCTCAACGGGTCTTGGCATTGATCATGATGATCGTAAAATATCGACCTTTGATGTGTTGATGGATCCCAATATAGTCTCGCAATCATTGCTTGCGACTGCCGTTCCAGGACTATTGTTGATGCCCTCGACGCTGGATTTGCTGGGGGTCGAAAATGAATTGGCAAACACGCCAGATCGCTCGTTCCGCTTGAAGCAGGCCATTGAGCTCATCAAGAATATCCAGATAAACAATGGTGAAGAAACCAAGCCATTCGACTATATCATCATTGATTGTCCACCAAGTTTCAATCTACTGACGATTAACGCCATGGCAGCGGCGCAGTCGGTGCTGGTGCCGGTGCAGGCAGAATTTTTTGCTCTGGAAGGCCTGTCCCAATTGACCAATTCTATTGAGGAATTCCGCAAACTACTTAATCCATCGCTGGATATTATGGGCATTGTTCTGACCATGGTGGATGATCGCACTAAGCTATCCAAAACCGTAGCGGCTGAGGTTTCATCGGTGTTTGGCGACAAATTATATAATGCGGTGATCCCGCGTAATATCAAAGTGTCTGAAGCCCCGTCCTTCGGCCAACCAGTCCTGCTGTATGATTTGAAAGCTCCTGGTAGCCAGGCCTATATCGAGCTGGCACGTGAAATTCTTCATAATGAGCGCGGGGTGGAGCAGCCGCTGGCGCTTAGAGCGGTAAAGTAAACAATATTAACAAATGGTTAACCAGTATGTTGTCAAACTAAACAAGCGGTAAATGGGGAATATTACGATGGCAACGTCAGACAATAAATCGAGGCTCGGCAGGGGACTGGCTTCTTTGATTGGGGATACAACGGGCATGAACCCGCCCATGCAGCCCGTGACGATTGTCGATAGTAATCCGGTTGTTGGTCTGCGCGACGAAGGCCATAAGCTTGTTCCCATCGATATGGTTAACGCCAGTCCGTTCAATCCGCGTAAATCATTTTCCCCTGTTGAACTGGATGAGCTGGCAAGCTCGATTAAACAAAGAGGTATTGTCCAGCCGCTGATCGTGCGCCCGGCACCTGATGGCAACGGCTATGAACTGGTGGCAGGGGAGAGACGCTGGCGCGCGGCGCAACAAGCCGGCGTCCATCAAGTGCCCATTCTTGTTCGTGAGCTTGGCGATCAGGAAGTCCTGGAGCTGGCGATCATCGAAAATGTTCAACGCTCTGATCTCAACGCCATTGAAGAAGCCTTTGGCTATCGCGATCTTGTCGACCAGTTTGGCTATAATCAAGAAGAGCTGGCAAAAATTATCGGTAAGAGCCGCTCACATCTGACCAACACGCTGCGTCTTTTGAAGTTGCCTGATACAGTGCAGACACTGGTGCGCGAAGGGGCCATTAGTGCGGGTCATGGCCGCGCTCTTATCGGCTATGTGGATGCCGAAAAACTGGCCAGACTGATCGTTGCAAAAGGTTTGAGTGTTCGCCAGGTCGAGGCCATGGTGCAAGAAAGCGCCCATAAAGCCAGCAATGATGATGATATCATGACCGAATTTGATGCTGACACGCTGGCGGTACAAAAAGAGCTCGCCGATATATTGGGTCTGGTTGTCAACATCCGCAAGGGCAATGGCCAGAGCGGTGAAATCCGGGTGAAATACAAAACCCTTGATCAGTTTGATGATCTCTATCTTCGATTGACCAAGAAATATTCTAATTGAGCGTTTGACGTCTGCCGACAAGTGTCAAACAAACTCATGGTTCAACGACTACTTGCCATTTTTGATAATATCAAGATCATGCGCTCTGTTGAGATACGCTCAAAAGCAGATTGCAAACGAGTGCGTGCGACGGTTTCTTGAACCAGATGAATGGCCTTTTTGAGCACGGGTAATTTCAACTTCATAACCTGCTGCACCATTGCATCACGCTGTTTGAAATGAACTGGCGGGCGCAGGGAATTTACCGCATCGCTTGCTTGACGGCCGCTTTCCATCAAAGCGCGCAGCTTGTATAACCGGGTGAGGTGGCGACCAAGCAGGGTGGTGAGGCCCGCATTTGTCATCCCAGACGCCAGCAAGCGATCCAGTTTTGACAAGGCGGCGGCGCCTTGACCGGTCATGATGAGGGTAATCAGTTGATCATAGGCAAGCTGCGAGCTGTCACCGATAATCACTTCAATATCTTGCACATCAATTTGCGGTTTATCATGGGCATAAAGGGCCAGCTTGATGAGTTCCTGACGGGATATGCCGCGATCAGATCCAAGGCTGGCGGACAGCAGGTTGCGCGCAGCGGATGAGATATTGATGCCTTTGTCAATCAGCTCTTCCTGGATTAGTCCCGTAATATCGCGTGCTTCATCGGGAAAGCAGGGGAGAGCGGCAGCATTTTTGGACTTTTCAAACAGCTTGCGCATGGCAGAAGATGGTTTCAGATTACCCGCTTCCAGAATGATCAGATTTTGGGGCTGAAGTTCAATCAACTCCTTGATGAGATCTGGTTTGATGCGGTTGCTCAGAACTAGGCGAACGACTGAAAACCCGCCAAACATCGAGACCGATCGCACTTCAATGGCAATAATATCGGGATTGTCGGCGATAGATCGTTCATCAATTTGTATGATTTCGCCGCCGTCGCCATGTTTGGCAGACCAGTTTTTGGCCAATAAAACGGCGTTTTCGCTGATGCGACCCGCATCTGTCCCATAGATCAAAAAAGCATGTGTGCTTTTAGGGGGGTCCTTGATAATTTTGTCGGTCTGATGGGATTTGATCGCAACCATATATTCAAAACCTAGCGATTGCTGGAAATATAGGCGGCAATTCTGGTATTGATGTCTTTGGCAATATCTTTGGCAGCGCGGTTTTTGGCATCGCGTTCAGCTCGGATATTGGAATAGGTGGATTTATGCCTGTCAAAGGCGGCGCGGGCGTGGCTACGACCCTTGGTCAATTCGGTTTTTCCGGTGATGTCGCGAAGCGTAAAAGTTGCATCAAGAGAATAGATCTGACCGGCCGCATCATCGGTTCGTTTAAATAGAACACCAAGTACAGATTCCCGATAGGCAATTTCAAGCTTGTATTTTGGTTGGCCAGGATGATTGCCACCAGTGAATAGGAAGATCAACTCATTGCGTATTTGCTGGCCAACGCGACCAGGCAGCTCATTGACCTGAATGGCGGCAAGTTCGGTAACAGCTTGCGAGCCCATGCTGGTTTCACCATACATAGGACGACAAGCACCCAGTAACAGCACAAATAGGAAGATTGAACCTATTGTTTTGAATTTGTTTAACGTGCTCACTATGGCAATCTGCTTTCTGGCCATAAAACCAATTCCCCAAAAGTCAAGACGGTGAGGGAAGCTCCCTTGCCGCTTTTCTCTCTTCTATAGTCATCCCCGTCAGCTTATATGCTGATCATTTGTCCGAGGGATCAATTCTTGTCATATGACAATATTAACGATCCTTTTTGGTACAATGATGACTTTTCTTATCTTTTTATCCCCAATGGCCCGACTGACATTGTCCAACTCCAGAGCCGCTTTTTCAATGACATCATTGGCGGCATCAAGTGGTATAGTCAATTCATCCCTGCGCTTACCGTTTACTTGTACGGCAATCTTGATCGTTTCGTCAATGAGAAGGGCTTGAATCGGGGTCGGCCAAGGCGAATCGACCAACAGAGTGTTGTATTGCAGCCGCGCCCAGCAATCCTCTGCCAGATGCGGCATCATGGGCCCAAACATCTGAATGAGAAAGGAAAAGGCCTCGCGAAGGGCAAAAGCTTGCCCCTGATTATCGCGTTTGAAGCTTTTGAGTGCCGCCGTTATATGGTTGGTGAATTCGTATATTTGCGCCACCGCCCGGTTGAAACGAAGGCCCTCAATGTCGGTGCCAACGGCCTGCAAGGCTTTATGAGCGTTGCGTCGCAGTTCAAGCGCTGCATCGTCAACTTGCGCGGGTTCAGGCGCATCCAGCTCAGCCATCAGCTCAACGCCATCATCGACAAGGCGAGACAAACGATGAACAAAGCGCCAGGCCCCTTCGGCTCCCGCGTCCGTCCAGATGACATCGCGTTCGGGGGGACTGTCGGACAGCATGAACCAGCGGGCCGTATCGGCGCCATAATGGGTGATAATATCATCGGGATCGACGACATTATGCTTTGATTTCGACATTTTCTCGATGGAGCCGATGGTTACGGGCTCACCCGTCTTGTCGTGAACAGCCTTGCGCTCAATGCCATCTCCCTCGATGCGCACGTCAATTGGCGCCAGCCATGCGCCGCTCTCATCTTGATAGGTTTCATGATTGACCATGCCTTGCGTAAACAGACCGGCAAATGGTTCACTAACGCCTAGATGATCAGTTGCGCACATGGCGCGGGCGAAAAAGCGCGAATAAAGCAGATGCAAAATGGCATGTTCGACACCGCCAATATATTGATCAACCGGCAGCCATTTATCGACGGCCTGGCGCTCGACCGGCACATCTGCTTTGGGCGAGCAAAACCGCGCGTAATACCAGGAGCTGTCAACAAAAGTATCCATTGTATCGGTTTCGCGGCGTGCATCCGCGCCACATGTGGGACATTTGACGTTCTTCCATGTGGGATGGTGATCAAGCGGATTACCTGGCTTGTCAAAGCTTACATCTTCTGGAAGCTTTACCGGAAGGTCTTCTTGCGGGACGGGAACGGTGTCACATTTTTTGCAATG
>JAJRQA010000140.1 GCA_024280475.1 Alphaproteobacteria bacterium | reverse complement strand
TCAGCCCACTCTGGCCGATCTTGCAGGAGTATTTGCATGAGCTATAACTGCCCCGAAAAACTGACTGAGCTGTACGATGCCATCCACGAGCTGATCGCCAAACCGGCGCAAGTCATCAAAATCCGCCACAAGGAGCGAGAGGTGCAATATACGGCCGCGAATCTCGACGCGATGATGAACCTCTACCGCGTCCACTGGAATAATTGCGGCGCGGAGGCGGGCCTCCCGCCACTGGATGCTACTGCTGCCGTGAGGAGAGGGAGGCCTGTGCAGGGGAGCTTGTGCTGATAACCGCATTGAGTTGGCAAATTGAACAGAAACAGAATGACTCAGTGCCACCTCGCAGCCCGCCATCCCGCGCTTTGGGCTTGCGCTTCGTTGCAGAACCAGCGCTCACCTTTGTCGAGACTGATTTTCGTGCGCTTATACCATGGGGACCAAGGAGTATGATAAATTCTCTTGCGACCGCTAATGTTGCCCTTAATTGCACACCCCTCCGGGGCTTGTTGCGTAGCTACTTTCCAGCGTTGGGAGCGATACTCCCAAGGTGTCATGGTAGGGGCTCTAAAGACACCTGATTTGGCTTCACGTACACGATTTTCAAGAGACTTGTAGTCCATTGAGTATTTGTCAAAATTCCATGCCAGACCAAGGCGGACAAGCTCCTTGTTGATCTCGATGTTGCCGACAGTGCAAACAGCCACGAACCGTCCAAATGTATCCCAGGTATCGCCAACACAATGGACGCTCTTGCCATCGGCCAGTTTGACAATGGCTTTGATAGCATCTTTACCACAAGCCCATGAGCCGCCGTTAGGCTTCTTGCATTTTTGCCCTGTTTCAGGAGCATCTATTCCATGAAGACGGATGCGGAGTTTTCCAATGTCTATCGTGTCGCCATCAATGATCGTTGCAATGCCAGTGAAATTCTCGAAGGCTTGGCTGGTGGATTTGGCGTGAACTTGGGGGGGGATACTGATCGTCAAACCGATAAGGGTTATCAATAGTTGCTTCAGCATATTTTGCGTCCTCTTCAAAACAAATCGTGAGTGTCTGAAGGTAAAAATATACAGATAAGGTATTGATTTAATTCAAATAGACATGGTTAAGGATGAGTAGTTCAATGAGGCTTTTTATCCTGCATATGAACGCCTGATCAGACAAAAAACCAGTCGCAGCTGTTCGGACCTGATCTGACAGTTTTCAGGTTTTCAAGCGATGTCAGATCAAGTCGGAACGGATACGTATAACTGCAGTTGGCGGATAGGTGTGAGTGGTGGAAGTGCCGCACTCAACCAACACAACTGATTTTGTCCAAAGAAGCACGGCTTCGAATTGAGCCAGAACGAGAAGACCTTTGCTTCCGTCTCCTTTGTCTCTCTCGTTTTTTTTTGCTTTCTTTTGCTTCACGGGCGGCTTGTTGTGCAATATCTCGCAGCATCTGTGCTTGTTCGCGCTCATGTTGTTCGGGTTGGGAAAGTAGCATATTCTCTTGGGCGTTCATACTGATACTATCTACTTCTTTCGAAGTGCTGATTGTTGTTTTGCCATTTTCTAGACCTATAAGCACCTGACCACGCTGCACTTCAAGCGCATTCCTCGACTCAGCCAATTCTCTATTCAAGGCAGCGATTTCTTTTTCTTGCATTCTTCTCTTCTGGCGTCTCTCTGCATTACGAGCTTCTTGTTCAGCTGCAAATCGCTTCTGCTGTGCCTTCGTCTCTGCGATAGCAGAGCGTTTATCTTCAAGTTCTTTTTTAGCCAAAAGCATCTCAGACTTCTGTTGCTTGTGCAGCAACTCTTCAAGCTCCTGCTTGGCTACCTCTGCATCCTGTTTGGCTTCTTTTTCTTTCTCCATGGCTATTCGCTGCGCATCAGCCTTAGCGAGTTCAGAAATGCGCTGTTGGTTGGCAAGCTCAATCTCATGCCGGATAGCCTTCGCCTTTTCCTTATAAGCACGAGCTTCTCTGTTGTAGCCCATGACAGCTTGGGATTTTTTATTTTCTTTTTTCTTCATCTTTTCTTTTTTCTTATTGCCCGATGGATCGAGTTCTAAATCTATATCTCCGTATAACCAGATAATAAGAAGTATAAATACCACCACTCCAACCAACGGATTTATTAGTGCTGCAAGTATGGATAGCGGCAAGATAAGAAAAAGAGCTACAACCGAGAAGAAGCCTACTTCTCGTATGAAAACCATCATTTTTCGCATGACACTTCCTCACCATCGAATGTGAGGGCAGCAAGGGTGCTGCGTTCAGATGCTAGCGCGAGCTTTGCACCATGCACCTGCTTCCACATGATATCACGCTGCAATTCTTGATCCTTGAAGCGTTCGACAGCAATCAGCTTCTGAGTGATCTTACGCTCTGCTTGCGTTGCGATGGCAAGGCGTTGCACCTCAGATGCACGCTGTTTCATCTCCATCTCACGCTTGACTGCCTCAAGTTCAAGAATCTGCTCACGGTTGACCTCCTCATCGAGGCAAGTTCTAGCTGACTCCGCCTTGCGCATTTCTTCAGCTGCCATGGCACGCGCCCTGTACTTCTTGTCGAGTTCCTTGTCGAGTTCGACCTCCATTTCGCGCTGGACCTCGCGTCTACGATGAATAGCATCAATCTCTTTCTGGTATGCGTTAGCTTCCCTTCGATAAGCTCCGATGGCAGGCTCAAACTCTTCCAACTCCTTGCGCTCCTGTTCAACTACTGCCTTATGTTCTCGTTCTTTGCGAACTAAAAATACGACAAGCACAGCTATAGCTGCTACCCCCAGTAGTGCGATCAATATTTCCATTTTATGTCCTCCATCAGTGTCCCCCCTGCGTATGCAGGTTACGGTTTGGTTTCTCATTGGTGGGGGGCTTCGATGGCTTTCGCCTCCTATGCACTCCGCTTAGATCGCTTCACCATCAATCAGTGCCGCAAACCCATTTGTGATATAGAAGATACTTCAAGAGGATTGATTTAACGGTAATAAGAATGGTTAACAAGTGATTAACCTGAGGTCATACCGCTTGGGTAGTGCTTCATTTCAAGTATGGATAATTATTATTCTAGTTATATGTTTTAAATCCATAATTCCAGTTTGATTTTAGCTGACTGTTAATTTGCATGGTGTAGCTTTGTCATCTGATTGATGGGCTCTCGGCATTCTATTCTTTAGATGTTACTCGGGCCTAATTGTTTTAGTGAGCAGTAATATTATCGGAAGTGCAGAAATGAAAAATCCAAAACATTATTCGTACATTGATTTTTTGAAAGACAGGAAAACTCAGAGTTCTTTTGGTTGGCTGGTTGCTTGGGTTTTTCTTTTTTGGCCAGTCGCGATTTACTATTGGTATATCACTGATGAACTCTACAAGAAGCACCTTCGCAAGATGAAAAAGAAATGGAAGTCCCATAAAAAAACGATTGCAACAAGTAAAGGGCAGCTCTCTTTTGGCGGCTAAAAGACGCAAAGAGGTAGCCTGCCTTGGCCTGCAAAGGTGACATGTTTTTTTTGGATTTTGACGTTGGCGCAAAACCTTCCCACTAGACCAAGCTCTATTCGGATGTTTTGGCGGGATCGATTTTTCGATCCCAATAGGGTGGATTTGAGATTTTTGGACATGATTTTTTACAATCTCTAAAATTGTATGAGACAGATTAACGGAAACCTTCCGCAGCTGTCTAGTGAATTTGAAAACGCCACAAGACGCGTTTTCCTTGCCGCCTCAATAGCACCTCCATCCACCCTAACAAGAAATCCCGCATCATGACCCACATGCCGACCATCACCCCGGCGGGCTCGCGCTCGGCCGGGCATACTGACCTGCGCGCCAATCTGGCCTTTTTGCACTCGTCCATTGCCGCCAGTGCCAACCGTTCCGGTGGCCACGACGCTGGGGCAGCCATGCGGCAGTTGGCCAGTTGGACGCCGCCTTTGCGCTCGGTTGACAGCGATACGCTGCCCGATATCGACACCAGCAAGGCCCGCGCCCGCGATCTTGCGCGCAACGACCCGTTTGCCGCCAATGCCGCGCGTATCGACCGTGATAGCGTGGTTGGACCGGGGTTGCGTTTGTCGCTCAAGCCCGATCATGTACTGCTCGGCATCGACGCCGCCAAGGCTCGTGATTGGGCGCGCATGGTGGAGCGGCGCTGGGAGGTTTATGCCAATTCCACCGGTCACCATGCCGACGCGCGGCGTATGCAGTCTTTCAACCAGCTGACCCGGACCATG
>JAJRQA010000139.1 GCA_024280475.1 Alphaproteobacteria bacterium | reverse complement strand
GGGCGTCATTCAATGCCTTCCTGGCTGAATTAATATTGGTGCGGGCGGAGGGACTTGAACCCCCACGGCATAAGCCACCAGAACCTAAATCTGGCGTGTCTACCAATTCCACCACGCCCGCTTTAGCCCCCGTCGCCACATTTTCTGCTGTCGCTTCAGGAAACCTTGTTCTCTTGCGTCCAGTGATGGTCGGACTAAGATGAATTTAGACAAGCAAATCAGGACCCCCAAAGCGGTGCCCATCAAAGAGTTCAATCTTATAAGCAGAAAAGTTTTGCCTGTTAAGCCCTATTTTTGCAGCATGGCAAACGAAACCGGGATATTTGGGAGTTCAGGCGCTCGAAATGAGAGCAAATGAGACAGGAAAAAGGAACAGGGCCGACACGCAGCTCACACTTTCCAAAGCAACCAAGGTAATCAAATTTTAAAGATTATTTTGAAGTCAGAAGCAAAATTAGGCTCAAACCATAAGTTACAGGTAGCAACGCCGCCCAGAAATCAAGATTAATGGTGAACCCCGTGCTATAGAGGGAAAAACCCAGCCATACGAGACCCAACCCGATCAGTATTTTATTCATTACAACCCCACAAACTGCTGATCTTTTGGTTCAAAATTAGCAACAGAACACATACGATACTCAATTAGAACAAGTATGAGCAATTGCCATGCCAGACATAATATTATTCGGCAAACAATCTCCATAGCTACCAAAAAACCCATATGCGCACATTCTAATCCCTTACAACGGAATGTGAAAATAGAAATTCTACAAACGAATAAGACTTCATATGGAAGCTATGAGCCGTTACAATAGACCTCTAAGCTAAATATCTCCTTAATCTGAACTGGAAAACCTGTATGGTCGAGAACGCACATAATTCGGTACTCGCGGCAATTGGTCATACCCCTTTGATCAAATTGAAACGCGCATCTGAGCAAACAGGATGCACTATTCTGGGCAAAGCCGAATTCATGAACCCTGGCCAGTCTGTCAAAGATCGGGCCGCATTATATATCATAAATGATGCGATCGCTCGCGGAGAGCTGCAACCGGGTGGAACCATTGTCGAGGGAACGGCAGGAAATACCGGCATTGGGCTCTCTGTTGTTGCCAATGCTCTTGGCTATAAAACCGTTATCGTGATCCCGCAAACCCAGTCCCAGGAAAAAAAGGACGCACTTCGCCTTCAAGGCGCGCAGCTCATCGAAGTTCCCGCCGCACCTTATAAAAACCCCAATAATTTTGTGCGCTATTCGGAACGCTTGGCAGCAGCCCTGGCCAAAACAGAACCAAATGGAGCGATCTGGGCAAACCAGTTCGATAACACCGCCAATCGTCAGGCTCATATTGAAACAACGGCAGTTGAAATCTGGGAACAAACCAATGGCGCGGTTGATGGGTTTATCTGTGCTGTGGGTTCGGGGGGCACGCTGGCTGGCGTCTCCATCGGATTAAAGGCCAAAGACCCCAATATAAAGATCGGGCTTGCTGACCCGATGGGAGCGGCCCTGTACAGCTATTATACCACGGGAGAACTGGCCTCTGATGGATCCTCGATCACTGAGGGCATTGGCCAGGCACGCATAACCGCTAATCTGGAGGGACTGACGATCGATCACTCCTATCAGATCTCAGACACCCAAGCCCTGCCCCTGTTATTTGATCTCGTCGTAGAAGAAGGGCTTTGCCTTGGCGGGTCCAGCGCCATCAATATAGCTGGCGCCATAGCGCTTGCCCGCGATCTTGGTCCCGGCAAAACCATTGTCACAATCCTTGCTGACTATGGCTCGCGCTACCAAAGCAAACTTTTTAATCCTCAATTCCTCAAAGACAAGGACCTGCCCTGCCCATCCTGGCTCCTGGATCAGAAAAGGGATCTCCCAAATGTCATGGAATAATTTTCTGTCACAACGTCAAAAGCCAAAGGAACACATCAAAAACCAACCCAATGGAAACAGGCGAAATAGACGTGATCAAAGCAAACATTTTTGATGACAAATCATTAAGAGTTCTGGTATAGCTTCCCCACTTGCAGCCAATAGCGACAACATCGCCTATTGGTCAGGTATTATGTTCCCCGGTAGCTCAGTTGGTAGAGCAGTCGGCTGTTAACCGACTTGTCGCAAGTTCGAGTCTTGCCCGGGGAGCCACTTACCTTCAGGCTTTTGAGCCCAGTATATCCCTTGAAATCACTGAAAAATACGATTTATGGTCCAAAATCTGCTCCAAACGTCCATTTCTGAGCCTAATTGACAGGCACAAAAAATTGACCGAACGCAGAAGGACGCTCCCATCCGCCAGGCTAGCTGCGTAAAAAAACTTGTGGCAGGTCTGGCCTATGCAGATTTGTACGACGTGTGATGCCATGCAAAACGATCGAGCGCTTTAACATTTAAAAATCCAGGTAAGATGATCAGGCTACTTTCAAAATGCCCATTAAGAAGAGCTGCTAGACACCGGACCATTTTGGTGACCTCAAACCAATCTGGTCCGCCAATGAAAATGCCTATATCTCCCGTCACGATGACCAAGATCTTTTGACCTACGCCAATAAATTTATTCAAGAACTTTCGAACTCTGGAAAGCACCTCAGCCGGGCGACCTAAATATACCCACCAACCCCAAGAAAAAACTATTCTTCTCTAAATGCGCGCTCAAATTGATCTGTAAATGGTTTTGCAAAAAAGGAGAGGGCCGTACGTTCCTCAGTTTTTATAAACACTTCGACCGGCATGCCTGGTATGAGTTTTTGGCGCCCCAGCTCATTCACGACCTTGTCGTCAATTTCAATACGAGCAATATAGTAGCTTTGTCCGCTATTCCGATCTCGCGTTACATCCGCTGAAATTTGTTTTAACTTGCTGGGAATCTCCATTGTTGTACGCTGATTAAAAGCAGAGAAACGTAGCTTGACCTCCTGATTTATCGAAATCTGATCTATGTCAGTTGGTGAAATACGCGCTTCAATGGTCAGATCATCATTCTTTGGAACGATCAGCATTATGGGTTCTGCCGGACTTATAATGCCATTAATTGTATGAACAGCGAGCTCGTGAACCACTCCCGAAAGTGGTGCCCTGATTTTTACGCGCTTTAGTTTATCGCGAGCCGCGATCTGCCGTTCGCTCAGCTCACCAATCTTGGCTTCAATTGATCGTATTTCCCGCTGTGCAAGTGTTTGAGCATCCTCATCAATCGATAATATTTGAATTTTTACTTCGCTAATCTGCCCTCTTATTCGAGCTGTTTGTGCCAACAGTCCACCATGATCGCCTCTGATCCGTGTGGCTTCTCGTTCCATCGCATAGACACGACTTGCGGCGGTTAATTTCTTTCGATAAAGCCGTTTTATATCTTTCAGTTCTTTCATGATCAGGCGCAATTCGCCCGACTTGGCAATCCGCTGCGATTTCAAACCAGCAATTTCCTCTTTCAGCTGTCCTATGCGAAGCTTAAGTTGCTTCTTTTTACTTGTTCGTGTTCTCCTATTATTCGCCAACAACCGCTTCTCGCCAGCTATAACACGCCTGATATCCGGCCCAATATCTCCATTTTCAAAGAGAAATATTATATTTTTTTCGTTGTCGCGTTCGGTGATAAGGCGAGCTTTACGACCCAATAGTTCAATGAGTTGGGCACGTATAATGCCAAGTTCTGCTTTGGTTTGAGTATCATCCAATCTAATCA
Organism: Alphaproteobacteria bacterium; assembly: GCA_024280475.1. Taxonomy (GTDB): domain Bacteria; phylum Pseudomonadota; class Alphaproteobacteria; order Rhizobiales; family JAKIUO01; genus JAKIUO01. The sequence continues at coordinate 8,380 of JAJRQA010000139.1, read as the reverse complement.
AAATATCGTTTTTCTCCACGACATCGCCATTTCTGACATTGATTTTCGCAACAATTCCACCTTCGTGATGCTGAACTTTTTTTACGTGTTTTTGAACAACAACCATCCCGCTGGCAATAATGGCGCCGGACAATTTAGCTGTTGCAGCCCATGTGCCACCTACCACAATTAGTAATATCGTCACCAACGAGCCTATAATAAGCCGCGGCTTTAAACCAAAACCAGGAGTACTCTTGCTCTCAAGTGATACCTCCCTGGAGCCAGGGGGCATATCAGGCGAGGGCTTAATTGTTTTTTCCATATCATAATTTACCAATTCGGGATTTAAACTCAACCTACACCAATAAAATAGCCATCATCCAAGTCGTGATGATCGTCTAAATCGATCTCAAACTCAACGTCATCATCGTCGTCGGGATTGCCCTCAATAATGGTGTGTTCTTCTTCATCAAAATATTCGTATCGCGTCCTTATCTGGCCCGCTTCAGTGAATTCACTACCATTTTGGATAAGCTGAAACGACTGATTGCCATCTTCTATTTCGTCGCCATCAATGTTCGATATATCAATTCTATCGCCAACCTCAAGATCCGTGATGTGATCACGCTCCCCATCACTTGAGCTTGCGTGGGATGCCGTGTTGAAAACAAAGATATCTTCCCCTGCCCCTCCGGTCAGGATATTTGTCTGGTCGTTTGCAACAATCACATCATTACCCGAACCGCCAACAACATTTTCAATGCCTTCGACGCGATCCTCGCCAATATCACTACTGACCGCAATATCTTGAGACAGATCCACCAGAGCGTCGGCGCTGGTCATTGAGATATCGTAGGTGTCTGTTCCCTCTCCACCTGAATAATGATCGTCTCCATCCAATATGGTGGCCAAGAACAGGTCATTCCCCCCACCTCCATCAACTGCATCCTTATCGTCGCCACCCGTCAACTCGTCGTCGCCATCGCCACCATGAACTAGATCATCGCCTTCGCCTGCAAATATCTGATCATTCCCAGCGCCACCATCGAGCTCGTCGTTTCCGCTTTCGCCAAACAACGTGTCAACTCCATCATCGCCAAACAGATGATCTTTTCCAGCTCCACCAAGGATCAAATCGTCGCCAACACCTCCATAAACAATATCATCGCCATCCCCTGCATAAATTTCATCATTCCCAGCGCCACCATCAAGCTCATCATTTCCGCTTTCGCCAAACAACTTGTCAGCTCCATCGTCGCCAAACAGATGGTCATTTCCAGCTCCGCCAAAGATCAAGTCGTCACCGGCGCCTCCATAAACAATATCATCGCCATCCCCTGCATAAATTTCATCATTCCCAGCGCTGCCGAAAATAATATCGTCTCCATCACCTGCGTTGATGAGATCATCGCCCGCCCTGCCAATGATAACATCATCATAGGCTGTACCGGGCAGCGCATCATTCCCCGCACTACCTTCAATTACCTTGCCGGCTGGTGGTAGAAGTTCAAGTGCAGCATGCTGTGAAATCGAACCTGTGCCATCACTGATTTCATAGGAAAATTTGACGTCATCAATATCTTCTTCACTCGGCCTAAATGTCCAGCTTATAGGGCCCGTTTGTTCAAGTGTCCCAGATGATGCTTTTAGATTTTCGATAGATAGCTGGTCATCGTCCAAATCATACGAATTTTCCAACAAATCACTAAAAGAAATGACCAGGAGACTGTTCACATGCAACTGCCCAAGCATTACGGGGGCAGTCACGACAGGCAAACGATTTGACCAAGGCGTTGGACGAGGATCGTCATCGTCCGGCCCCTCCTCTACTTTATCACCAACGTCCAATGCATCGAAATCAGATGCTGATGGCTCGAATTTCTTGATAGAACTGAAATCGAGACCATCATTTGTCGTGACAACATTTGCCTTCGATTGCGACGTGCCAAATGGCTCTTGCGTGTTCGCTCCCTGAGCCTTGGTAAAAGGTACCACATTGGATGGCGGGGATAGCTGTTTACTGGCCTGACCGGACCCGGCACTAAGGGAGTTTCCCTCTGATCCGATATTATTGTCATCAAGTTCGCTGGAAGGTTTTACGGGAGCATTTTCATTCGTTATTAATTTGAACCCGGCTTTTAATCGCCCTGGCATTTCCTCAGGCTCACTCACCTGATCGGACAAATCAACCTCCCCATCAATAGCTTCTTTCCCCGCGCGAACTCCCCCCAATATTTGATCCTTGATCATCACTGCAAAAGAGACAATCAAAGCAACAATCGCCGTTTTGGATTTTACGCCTATCGAAGGCTTGTCCGCATCCAGATCAAAGTCATCCTTTGGAGCGCTTTGCGTTTCCTGGTCGAAATAGTTATATTCACTCATCTTTATTCCCCCGCAGCGACATGGCTATTGGAAGAGGACTGGTCATTCACAGCCGGATTGATTGTTGGTTGGATAATTTCGCTTTTAGGGCCAAACTGCACCAGACGACCGTTTTGAATAATGCCAATCATATCTATTGCCTTTAATGCGCTTGGACGATGGGCTATGACAACAGCTATACCCCCGCGCTGACGAACCCCCTCGATGGCACTCGTTAGCGCCACCTCTCCTTCGGCATCGAGATTGGAATTTGGTTCATCCAGCACCACCAAAAAGGGATCACGGTAAAGCGCGCGAGCCAGGGCTATACGCTGGCTCTGTCCAGCAGATAGCGACGTTCCATCAGGTCCTATCAGAGTTTGGTAGCCTTCTGTCAAACGAACAATAAGCTCATGCACCCCGGCAGCTTTGGCAGCTTCTATTATATGTGCCGCTTCTGGTTCGGGTTCAAAACGGCATATGTTTTCGGCTATGGTGCCATCCAGCAGGCCAACATTCTGGGGAAGATATCCAAAATAAGCACCTCGATCATCGTCTCTCCACTGATTCAAATCAGCCCCATCCAATCGCACGTTTCCTCTTGCCAGAGGCCAGACATTTGAGATCGCTTTCGCGAGCGTTGATTTCCCGCCGCCACTTGGACCAATGAGACCAAGCGCTTGCCCTGCGCTCAGTTCAAAGCTGATATCGGAAAGAATGACGGTGCCCGTACTTGGCGCAGCCACCGCTACATTTTCTAATTTGATGGATTGTTCAGGCCTTGGAAGCTTGACATGAATATCTTCCTGAGGAAGCGCTGAAAGCGTCTCTTTCAGCCGGCTATAACTACGCCGCGCCGAAACAATATTTTTCCATTGAGCAATCGCCATATCTACTGGTGCCAATGCGCGGGCAGCGATGATGGAGGCCGCGATGATAGCACCAGGGCTGAGCTGTCCCTGAATGGTCAGATAAGCGCCAAGACCAAGAATGGCAGACTGCAAAATCATCCGCAAAACCTTGGCCACACCGCTTAGCGTGCCGCCGATATCCGTGGTGCTGGTCTGGAGCGCCAGATGTTTGGTATTTATCTCCTCAAAACGACGGACAGCACGGTCTGCAAAACCCATCGCCTTCAGCACGTCTGCATTGCGCGTATGTGAGTCTGCCAATGCGGCACGCGAAATAGACGCTTGTTGTGCCTTCGCCCCTCTTTTTTTCGTCGAGAGTTCTGTTGCCACGGTGAGTACGGCCATGATCATAGCGCCAAGCAGCGTCAACGTCCCCAACCAAGGGTGCAGCAAATAGATAAAGCTGATATATAAAGGCATCCACGGCAAATCAAACAAAGCCAGCGGCCCCTGACTTCCCATAAAACCGCGAAGCGTATCCACATCACGGCTGCGCTCAATTGCTTCGGCAGAGGAAAAACCGTAACGCGGCATATCAATAGTGACTTTATAAGCCACTGGAGACAATTGGTGATCGAGCTTGGCCCCCAATCTCACAAGAATTTGCGACCGTATGACATCCAGCACGCCCTGGAACAGGTAAAGTCCAATCGCCAGCACAGAAAGAGCGATCAAAGTTGGAACGCTGCCACTTGTCAGCGCTCGATCATAAATCTGCAGCATATAAAATGCACCGGTCAGCGCCAGAACATTGACGACACCCGAGAGGCCGAAAACGAATACCAACATTCCCCGGAAGCCGGCCAACAATGTAGACATATAACTTTTGCGATTACTATTTCCGCCACGAACTGATTTGCGGGACATATTTACCAGGCAACCTTTTTACAACAAACAATACAAACATGTTGTAGGGGGAAGGCTTTTTCTCCCCCCTACCTATAGCGCCTATCAGCCAAATCTAGAAATTGAAATCACTTGCAGACAAGGCCTGTTCACCGGCAATTTCAATCTGGAAATCAGCAATATCATCTTCATTGATAAAGGCTTCGATAATCGTGTTGCCATCCTGCAAACTATAGGTGATGCGACCTGCCTCAACTGTTTGTCCAGGCTCAATAAACTGGAAGGATTGCCGGCCAGTTTGGGTACTATTGGCATCGATCGCACTGATATCAATGGTGTCCTCACCAATTTGGAAACCGGTGATCTTGTCTCGACTGCCTGCACCAACGCCGCTATCGGATGCCGTTGTGAAAATGAAACTATCATTCCCGGTGCCACCATTCAGCATATCTGCACCCGCACCGCCGGTCAGATCATCATCTCCGCTACCGCCTTTCAGTGCGTCAGATCCTTGGCCGCCAAACAGCAAATCATCTCCTGACTGTCCATAGACCAGATCGTCACCGTCTCCCGCAACGATAACGTCGTCACCAGAACCACCAAACGCGGTATCATTGTCACTACCAGTATAGATAATATCGTCGCCACTACCGCCATAGACAGTGTCAGCGCCACCGCCAGAACCAATTATATCCTCGCCTTCACGACCAAACAGAATATCACTGTCGACGCTGCCAGATAATTCATCGCCAAACGTCGTACCATAGCTAGCATTTTCCAAGGCAATATCGTCAGGAATCGGGGCGCCAGGAGTAGCAGCATCGATGATGGGAGTTACAATAACGGGTGTGCCCGTATCAGGAGTGCCGGTATCGGTATTTTGGTCAATGACAGGAGTTAGCGCATCAAATGTTACCAAAATTCCGTTGATATCTTGAAGGGTCGGCACGGAGCCACTTGATACAGTGATCGAATTAGTGCCATCGCTCAGCGTCTGGGTGCCGTTCGCATTTGCGGTGGCGATAAAGCCCGCCGCATTGCCATTGGCCAGTTCGATCACATCCTGGGGTCGAAGATCACCGATGATGGTGTCATTGCCGCCATTTGTTTTCAAAACGATCCGATGTTCCGAGGTCAAACCGGAAATATCTATGGTGTCGTTGCCAGCAGTTCCCTGAATAGTAATGGTATTCAGTAGCAGGCTGGTTGGACCAAAATTACCGACAACATTGATGGTATCGCCATCTATTAGCGTCCCCGGGGTTGGAATAATCTCGGGTGGATTTCCCCCATTGACCGTGATCTCCTCAATATTGTTGAGTTCGGCAATGACTGTCTCTGCTGCTCCTGTCCCTCGTGTGATGACGATTTCAGTGCCAACTGCGAATGAGCCAAATTTGTTAATGAGCTCATTTCGTTTCATACCATTGCCGCTCCCAATAATCGCATAAATATTGAAAGTCTCTACCGTTCCATCACCAGTCACCGAGAACGTGTCAGTACCCAGAGCAACATTTCCGCCACCGCCGCCATTAACGACATCGCGGCCATCGCCAACACTCCAATTGATGTTGTCAGAGCCACGGGCGCCATTGATAAAGTCATTGCCCGCCCCGCCCGATAAGACATTATCACCAATATTACCGATAATGCGGTTGTCCAGAGCATTGCCGGTGCCATTGGTATCGATATTGAAAGGGCTGTTGTTATTTCCAGTGAGGCGCAGGTTCTCGACATTGGCACCAAGCGTCCAGTCGACGGATGAACGCACCTCGTCAATGCCCTCATTATTCCTCTCAGTCACCTGATCGCCGATATTGTCGACAATAAAGATATCATTGCCAGCGCCACCATCCATCTGATCGACGCCGGTGCCACCATTGATGAAGTCGCTGCCATCCCCGCCCTGCAGCTGGTCATCACCACTCAAGCCAACAATGATATCCTGGCCATTTGTCCCCTGAATCTGGCCATCAATCGGATTATTTGGATCACGAAGGTACTCACCAACCGTTTCAGTCGGTGCCGTGGCGATCGTTTTGCCACTATCATAGGTGACGACTGCCCGCAATTGCTGGCCAGTGTAGCCAGTCGGATCAAAGCTCGTCCCCGTGCCACTGGTAGTTGGCGTCGAAATTGCCGGAACAAGCACATCAGTCCAGGTGATGCCGCCATCAGCAGAGGACTGCCATTGCTGGCCGGTGACATTGGTGAGACCTGTGGTATTTAATCTGGGGATACCCAGCAAAAAATTACCTTGCAGGTTGACCGGTTCGTTCGCAGTCGCGAAACCGGCAAGCGTTGGCGCTACATCTGTGAGCTGTGCATCAGTCAGGGTCTGATCTGCAAAGGCGAATTCTTCAACACCCAGCACCAAATCTGTGCCATCAGATGTGGCAATGCCGTCCCCATTCAACAAAATACCTGTTAAGGCGTCTGCAGCACGATTGTCAACGACCTTGTAAGCCGTAACGACCTGTCCCTGTACATCAGTAAACTGCACATTGGTAATGGTGTAATCGGCACGATTGCCCGAGAAATTCACCACATCCGTGCTGCCAAGGTCACTGGCCGCCGCACCAGACCCGGTAAAGCGATTTGCCTGACCAAGTGGATTAAGCGGATCGAACACCGCATCGCCATCACCCAGCACATAATCCTTGAACATGTCGGAGTGCAAAAATTTCTGGAGGTGCAGATCAAACATATCTGTGCCGATGGCGGCATTACCAAGCAAACCATCTGAGAGAACAGAGCCTGCTGTCACACGATGAGAGGCGCCGTCATAGGCGTTATAGTCCTCATAAGCCGCTCGAGCGATGAACCCACCGGCAGCACCCTGATATTGACCAATCAGCGTATCAAGCCGGATCGACCCGCCAATAATGACATCATTGCCGCCATTACCGGTGAAGACATCACTTCCCGTGCCACCAATCAGCCAGTTGGCGCCATCAGTTGGACCGGCTTCATCGTCCTGCGCACGGAAGCTGTCACCAATCAGATTATCAGCATTCTGCGTACCGATAACCCCTTGTATCTGCGTGAAGGCCGCATTGGGTGTGATGCCGTCAATGGCGATCAACGGATTAGCCTGAAGATTCAGATCGATATCAACGCCAATCGGCGCCACGTCCCAATCGTTGAATTCAATAATGTCGAAACCGCCATCACGGAAACCATCGCCACCGATCACTTCATCAGGACCACCACCAAGGGCTTGTGACAGTTTGCCCGGACGCAAAATATCATCGCCCAGACCGCCATAAATCAGATCCTGATCATCGCCGCCGACCACCAGATCATCGCCGTCATCGCCATATAGATTGTCGCCGACAGCGCCGCCATCCACATAGTCATTGCCATCTCCAGCGCGTGTAAAGGGATCCGTATCCCCTCCACCAAAAATAATGTCATCACCCCCATTGCCAATCAGCTCATCAATACCGCCGCCGCCATAGAGGATATCATTACCCACGCCACCAATCAGCAGATCGACGCCACCAGCCGCAGTTTCAGAACTGTCGCCATAAATAATGTCGTCCCCGGCACCGCCATCAATGACTTCTGGACCGTCGCCACCATGAATAATATCGTGACCGTCACCACCATAAAGGGCGTCTGTACCATTACCGCCATAGATGAGATCATTGCCCTTGCCGCCATAAACCGTGTCGTCGCCACCGCGCGCATAAATGATGTCGTTATAGTCGGTGCCAACAATCACTTCATGGGAATCTGCGCCGCTACCAGGCTCGCCATCAAGATTATCATTGTTACGTATGCTCGGATCTGCCGGAGTACGTACATCCTGAATATATTGCGCGCTGCCAATCGTTGTCTCACTGGTCGTGGTGATGATATCTCCGTTGGCATCCGTTGTTCCACCAGCGTCGGAATAAATACCCAGACCAACATTTGCACTGCCGTCAAAACTATTATTACCATTGGAATCTGTCGCATGAGCTGCAGTGATCTGACCATATTTATGCTGATTGGCACCAATGAAGACACCACTGGCATCGTAATAGACAATACCAGCAGGCGGCACAGCGCCCGCATTTACCAGAATGCCACCATTCGCATTGTAAAGAGGCACCGCTGTTGGAATACCGGTCACAACCGTGCCAGTTGTAGCACCACCCTGCGTGTAATAAGTGACGCCCGGATCAAAAAACTCGCCCGGCTGCACCAGAACGGTGCCATCAGCGTTATAGAGATAGCTCTGTGATTTCCACGCCGCATCCAGAGAGAAGTCGTGATATTCTTCGGCGTAACCG
>JAJRQA010000138.1 GCA_024280475.1 Alphaproteobacteria bacterium | reverse complement strand
GTGGATGCGTATGACGAGCCCGGGAAGTGTCATATTCATTTCTTCAGCCATGCTTTCAAGCACTGTCCAGAAAACGCGCTCCAGTCGCAAGGAAGTCGAGTGGCCGTGAATCCGAAATCCTCGCCGCTCGGGTACAAAATCCTGGATCTGATCAAATGTACAAGCATTGAACATATGCTGAAGAAAATCATCTGCTTCTAGATAGATCGACATCAGTAGAGCTCCTTTTCCAACTATAGAATAGGGGTTTGCACCTGCTTCTGTCAATTTACCAATTTTCTCGTGTTGCCTATAAATACTACCTCTTGCAGATGGTGTTCCGCTAAGTTTTAAGGTGACAGCAGCAATCACAAAGGAAGAAATCAATGAAAAAAATTATAGTACCGTTTGGACTTGCTATGGTCAGCTTTATGAGCGCGGCGTTTGCCGCTGAGCCATTGGTTGACGTTGAATGGGTGAAAAATAATATTGGCAAACCGGGTATTGTTTTTCTCGACGTGCGCGGAAAACTGGCTGGAAAATCCAAAGCCGACTATTTGCGGGGACATATTCCTGGAGCTGTATGGACAAACTATTTAAAAGATGGCTGGAGAACGAAAGATGCCGGCGGGACGGCTGGACAGCTGGCACCCATTCCAAAACTTGAAAAATTGATTGGTGGGTTGGGTATCGACAACTCTTCGCATGTGGTCGTCGTTCCCAATGGCGGCAAAGCCCTTGATGTGGGAACAGGTACACGCATTTACTGGACCTTTAAAGTTCTTGGCCATGACAATGTATCATTGCTAAATGGGGGGATGGTTGCCTACATGAAGGCCGTGGATAAAAAATCCAAGAAACCGATTAATCCGCTTGCTAAAGGACTAACCAAGGTTTCTGCCAAAACATTCAAGGCCAGTTTTCGCAAAGAAATGCTAGCAACCAAAGAAGATGTGAAGCGAGCAATGAAATCGAGTACGGCCCTGGTCGACAATCGTCCTAACAGTCAATATGTTGGGGTAAACCGTCATCGGCTGGCCAAGCGGTTTGGCACCATACCCAGTGCAAAGAATTTTCCTGAAAACTGGATGACAGTCAATGGCGGCGGATCTTTCCGCAAGAAACTGACGCTGGCCAAACTGTATGACACAATCGGTATCAAGACCGATGCCGAGCAAATAAATTTTTGCAATACGGGCCATTGGGCAAGTCTTGGCTGGTTCGTTTCTCACGAAATCATGGGCAACAAAAAATCCAAAATGTATGATGGTTCGATGCTCGAATGGTCAGCTGACAAGGGTTTGCCGATTGAGCAAAAAGTAAAACTGCAATAAAGCAGGCCTGCCGATTTTGTGCAATTGGAGTATCCCGATTGTGGCAATCATCGACCTGAATTTCATGACTTGAACACCGGAGTTTCAATGGAATTTTTCAAGAAAACACTTGATCCAACAGTCGCGCTGATAGCGATCGCCATACTTGATATTTTTCTTTTCGTGGCGATTGGAGCGTGGACCGTTGGAGGCGGGGAGACGATGATGACGGGCCTTGCCGCCAAGGCGGTGCTTGGTGACAAGATTGATAATATTCCCTTCTGGCATCTGGTTTTTCCGCCCTCCTGGGGATATTGGAAAATCTATATCAGCCTTGGCATGCTCTTTGGGGCATTCGTTTCGGCGATCCTTTCCAAAGAGTTTTATCTGCGCATTCCAAAACGCCTTTCAGAATGGGTGATGATCACCATTGGTGGTTTGTTGATGGGGTTTGGTATTCGCCTTGCATTTGTTTGCAATGTTTCAACCTTCTTTGGTCTCACGCCGCAAATGAATATGGGCGGCTATCTGGCCATTACTGGTATTATTGCCGGAGCATGGGTCGGTTCAGCGATCTATAAACGAATATTGGAGGTCTAAGCCATGTCGGTTCTGGGAGAATGTCTGCTGGCCTTTATTTTTGGTTCGTGCGTTGGGGTTCTGGTGCAGCGCTCGCGGTTTTGCAATGCTGCCGCTTTACGTGATGCCATGCTATTCAAAAGTTTTCGCAACACGAAGGCGCTTCTGGTGGCGATGATGATCCTGACGGTGGGATTTACGGCCTTCATGTCAATTGGGCAGGGCCATCCAATGCGTTTTGACGTTGGTCTCAACCAAATGATCGGTCTTTTCATATTCGGGATTGGCATGGTGTTGGCCGGGGCCTGCACTGTATCAACATGGGTGAAAGCGGGAGAGGGAAATGTGGGGGCCATGTGGGCCTTACTGTTCACATTTATCGGCATGTTTTTATTCTCGCTCTTATGGTCCATAAATTACTGGCCGCCGGCGCCAGCGAGCATGACGGGGGAACCAAATCTTGAGGCGTTGCAATTTGGTTTTTCGAACGCAGCGACCTTGCAGGAAAAATTTAAAATTCCCGCACTTGGTTTCGGGCTCATTCAGGTCGCCGTTCTTTATGCGATTTATCGCGCCATACTCAAAAAAGAAAACAGTGTGAATAGGGTCGCATCAGCTCCCTCTAAAACAGAAAAAGAACTCGTATAAAGGAAAGTCTCATGGCATTTTTCGGACGCAAAAAAAACAAGGAAGAGATCGCCCCTGGTCCCGCTCGCTCTGTGACATTGAGTAATGGCAGTACGGTCGATATTGTTCGTCAAATTGACTGCCTGGGAGATTCATGTCCGCGCCCCCAGCTCATGACCAAAAAAGCGCTGGGCTCAGCCGCTGCCAATGACGTTATCGAAATTCTCATTGATAATCCTTCCTCTATGGAAGCGATCCCGCCAATGATGCCAGAATTGCGCTCAACACATCTTGAAACCATCAAGGGTGATCGCCTCTGGCAAGTTTATGTGCGCAAGGATTAAGCCAATGTCTGTAAAAACACTGACACAGATATACATGCTTGCTGTCGCAACGATTAGCATCATATCGTTGGCATATGTCTATCTGTTTCCACCGCCCAGCATGTTCACGACAAGGGAAAATGTGTCCCATTTCGCTCCAAAGATTGCCCATCCTGAAACCGGGGAGCCAATTGCACTGGACACACTTATCCGCCATTATAGAGGCGACTAGATGCAACCTTTTACAATAAGGGGTCAACCAGATGCCTGATTTGGAAACGACGGTTCACATCGTTATATTTGTGATAGCATTTATCGGAATGTATCTCGGGTTCTTGAAAGACTCGATGTAAACTCACCAGGAGAAAGCAAAATGGATAAAGCTAGTTTGATTTTTTGTTCAGCTGTTCTATCAGCCAGTTTGGCGGTTGCTGCCCTGGCGATACCCATGGCCTCTGTTTCAGACAAGACCCTTGCGAAAAGTAACGCGGTTGTCGATTCCGAAAAAGTCGGGATGATGGATCTTGGTAGCTTTGGCAAGGTATCGGTGAAGGACCTGACCGACTACTATATGGAAAACCCGCCGGTGGTTACAGCAGGGGCTGTTAGAAAGGTCCGCTTTGAAGGTTGTTAGAGAACTTTTGATTTGTTGCTGCCTGGTTTTTGCATGCATTCCAGGCGAGCTTGCGCAAGCACGTGTCATTGATTTTACGTCCTCTACGAATACAAAAGATCACTTTGTGATTGATATTCGAGCAAATGAATTGTGCGAGAAAGCTTCGCTGACTGGAGCAAGATGTTTACCCTCAAACATCTTTTTGACGCCCTCAGGAGCATTAGCCAATTTCAGTGGTATTTTATGGATGCTGGGCGCGGTTGGACTGACGGGTGCAGAGCATGTTCTTGTCAGCGGCGACAGCCGGGTGGAAAAAGAATTTGTTGCCGGTGTGCTTTATCTGTCTGGGCAGTCTCGAATTTCGATTTTGGCCCCCTCCATATCAAGTTTGAAAACAGTGAATTTACGCTCGGGTGAACAGCGCTCAAAAACCCGCGAGCGCGTATTTCAGGCACTGATGCGCGATCAGGCTCTGATTTTACCAGGAGAGCTACGGCAGATGATCAGTGAGGGAAAACCCCTGGCGATATTTGACATACGCTCCAAAATCGGACGTCAAGGATTTGAAAGTGAAAACAAAATAGCCGGGTCTGTGAAACCGCCGATCAAGCACAAGGAAATCATGGCGATGTCCAGCGGCAAGGACATCATTATTTATGGTCACAAAAGCAAGGATAGTATCGCTGCACTCGCACGGTTTGAAAGCATGGACGTACGAGCAAAGGCTTTGCTGGACGGCTGGGCGGGCTGGATGAAAACCGAAAATGGCAGAACTGCGGACCTCTCGTTTAAAAAGATTTTTTTTGCGTTTTTGTCTCTCGTGATCATCTCGGCGGCTTTAATCACTTTTTTCCGACTTCAGGCCAATCACGAGAGGTAGTGCATGGATATTCTAATCATCATCTCAAACCCCCAAGCGGCATTTATTGCGCAATCATTGGTGGCAGCTGCCGAACGGGCCAACGCTAGTTGGAGCATATTTTTTACAAATGACGGGGTCAAAGCTCTTGGCGATAAAACTTTTGTTATGGCAATGAGCGGGGCGCAAGAGGCGGTATCGTGTCATGAATCATGGCTTGCTCATATGGGCAATAAACCTTGCCCGGTCATTGAGGGAAGTCAAACCAACAATTCAGCTCTGGTCGCCAAAGCCGCCAGAATAATCAGCCTCTAGGGACGATTGACCATGGAGACAGTGAAAAAAAAACTATTGGTTCTATCGAGCCGTGCCCCTCTTGAGGCGATGCGTGTTGCCGCGGGCCTGACAATATTTGGACACGAGGTCGCTCTGGTGTTTACTGGCGAACCGCTTTCCTTAGAGATTATGGAAAGCGAGACCGCGGAATTGTTGGCATTATCAGAGATCGAACCAGAAACAACGATCCCGGAGATGGCGAAGATTTTGAACCTGCTTGATAGTGAGGCGCTCGCCAGAGCGATAATGCAAGCTGATGGAGTTATAAACATATGAGCAATACATCATACCTTATCTTGAAAACCGGTTTATTGCGAAGCGACCCGGTCATTGATGCGGCAAAAAACAAGCTGCCCAATGCGAAGATGATCGATCTTAAAAATGCATAGAAGTTCAACCTTGACGGCTGGGATAAAGTAATGAAGGAGATTTTGGCAGCTGATCACGTATTTACGATATAGTCGTCTCCCCTTTTGGGGGATGTTATGCCTTTTTGTGATTATGCAAATGTCGTCATCTATGGCGGATGATTTGCGCGATATCGAAAGGGGTAACCGGCTGGTTGCGGCTGAAATTTTGGTGGTATTAGGGGATGCCAGGAAATTTCAAAGCTCTGATAATCTAACAGTCCTGCAAAAAAAGGGCCTGGCAGACAGGATCAGGGGAGGGCTTGCCAGCCTCGTTATTTTAACCAGAATCGCTGATGTATATAAACAGCCCATTGATATGGAGAGGCAAAAAAACGTCAGGCGACTGGCGCAAAGCTTTGGTGCCAATAATCTGGTTAAATTTATTGCTCAATTGCAAACGCTATCAAAGCGCTATCCATTGATTGAGCCGCCGATAGTCAATAGCGAAAAGACCGCCCAGGTGTTGCACGAAACCTATTGTGCCGCCTGTCACGATGATCCTGTTACAGATGTTGAGCGCCCCGCTTTCAACTTATTTGAGCAAGCACGGCAACAGTCAAGGCAGGAATTTCTGGCCCGTCTCATTGTTGGTGTGCGAGGAGATAGAACGACCGGCCTGCGCAATCCTTTTACACTAAGAGAGCTTGCGGCTCTTTTAAATTATTATAAAAGTGCTGTATCAAATTGAACTAAAATAGATCGTCTTCTGGCAAGCTCTGCCGCTGAATAGTCCCGGTCAACCAGCTGAACCACCGCATTGCGATTGAACCCTTGCGTATAGCCAACAACCTTCGCCATGAACTTCTCTTGCTTTACTTTAACCAAGCAAGGGGTCTGCTTTTCTAGGGGCATCTCTTGCAAACAGCACAACAACAAGATCAAATGACACAGCTATTTGAACACTCCCTAGTTCTTATTAATTTTTCTGAAGGCGACTTTATGCCTGCGCTTATTTTGAGTATTCAAAATTTTCAAACCTTCTTCACCAATCAAGTTCTTGACTTCGGGCGACACCTTCAGAAAATCTTTGTGTGTATGTAAACGAAATTTCATTTTGCGATATACACTTTTAAATTTCTCCACACCGCGTTGTATTCGAGCGTTATGAACGCGATCAATACCACTCTTCTTTTTGAGCTTCAGTTTGGCAAGCTTGCGCGAATTCTTATACCAGGCATCTCTGGCATCTTCTGCTAAATTTTTTGCATTAATTACTGATTGTCCATTTACAGGACCAGCCGCTCTTGCAATACTTGATTTGCGCAGTGCTTGAAAAGCATTGAACGCATCTGCCCATTTAACATAGAGTTTGTCATTTTGCTTCTTAAGCTTCCGAATATCGAAATTATTGCTATAAAATGTTAGCAATTCTTTCTCTTCAGCAGCTGTATAACGATTGGAGGCAACTTGAAACATCCGGCGCTCTGTTTCCAATAAAGCTTTAACTATTTGGTTTCGTTTTTTATTCCATTGCGTGATTGATTTACGCGACCACTTTCCCTTGCATTCCACTAAATGCTTGCCGAATTGGTTCTCAATTCTGTGCATTAATACGACTAAGCTCTTTGTTCCAAGCGGCAGATATGGGGGGGGCGAAGGAAACGAATATGTAAATTTCTCAGGCCGGGTATATTTTGCTGCACGGTCACATTTGGTGGAAACCATGGTCTTCACCTTGGCACCTGACAAGCGTCCCGTTGCTCCAACCACTGTACCAGATTTAACCCGTAAGGGCGTGGTTAGCCGTTCCTTTGGTGGTTGTTCGGCAAGATATTCTTCGCGAATTCTCAGTCGTCTTCTGGCTATGGAGCGTCGCTCGATTATGGTCTGTCGCTCTAGCCCTGCCATATCTGGTTGTGACTTTAGAATTTTGTCGAAGCGTTGTATCTCTTTGCGAAGCTCATCAACTACTTTTTGGACGGCTGCAGGTGATGGGGTCTTTTGGGTTTGAGCCAGCACCGGAGCGTGAATTGCAAAAGTGAGGCCTAGAAACATTTTGGCAACTAAGAGCACAAGAATATTATTGCGAGCTAACATCTTCATTTACAAAACAATCCCTTATGGTTGAACCAGGACATCCGTATCTCTAACTAATACAATCGGAATTGCACTTCGGAATAATTTATCCTCGATTTTGACGGTTGTGACCTCGACTGTGGAGCCCAGTATTTCAATCTCCACCATTCTGACCCATTCATAAGAAAGGTCCGGCAACTCGATTTGTACAAAAATGTCTTCATCAAATGGTAATTCGGTCAATTCTTCATATTGATCATCAATCAAGCTCACGAATTTGATCGTGATTTTAGCAGGTGCTTCATCAACTTCAATTTCGAAATATCGTTTTTGGAAAATCGCAATCATTTGGGATTGCATGGATATGTTGCGGACAGAGGCTTCATCGCCCACCAGGCATGAAGCAATTTCGGACCTACTATTGCAATCTTCGGCCCGTCGTTTGTTCAATTCTAATCGGGCTTGAATTACCAATTCTGCATCTGTTCGAAATTCCACAATTTTTCGATGGATTGACTTGAGAGCCTTGCGAGTCGGGAATGTCTTGGCTCGAATGACTGTCTGCTTGGCGACGTCATCAACCCGTTTGGTGACTTTAGCTAGCCGGAGCAAATTGTCATCTATCCAACGCTTACTTGCCTGTTCGAAGTCGCGGTCTGTTGGTTGCGCAAACGAGTGCTTGTTCAGATCAAATGATACGATTTGGAGCCAAGTAAGCTTCAATCGTAACGCATATTCAAAGTCTGCTTCTCTAAATTTGCCAGGCTTTTTATCACGACCCACGTATGAAACAATCTTACGCTCCGGAAATTCAAATAGTCGTTCAAGGTTTTTGGGTATGTTTTTACTTTTAGAATCAGGAAATTTTATTGTACCCAACTTGGTTTCTGCGGCTGTTACTCCCAAGGAGAATACTGCTGCAACAACCAACAGAAATATAAGACAAAATAAGGGGATTAGTAAATCATTGTATTTTCTCAATTGATGAACTCCCTTCGAAATTTAAATTTCGATTATTCGACTGATTGAAGGCCCGAACCAGGAATATTTCCACGTTATTTCTGACATAATATAGCTACCTGCCAACCTTGCATATTTCGGTTTCCAGCAACCGGCACTGGTCGGCCATCCCGGGTTATTATTCTAGAGCCTTCAAATTTTTCTTTAATCTTTTAATTTCATTACGTGATCTATTCATTTTAAGGCCATTTTTTTTATCGTTTGCGTTCACCAAATTCGTGAAATTTATTTTTTCGAGTTTGATAAGGTTCTTTAAATGAGCAATAGCTGCTTTATTTTTCTGCCGCTTGGCAGGCTTTTTTTGCTTTGCTTTGGGCGATTTTGCATGCTTGCTTTTGACGCGCACACCAGATGAAAGACCAGTAAGCCGAAAGGCTGATTTGCTGATCCTTTGCGCTATCAAACTTTGCGCGAGTGAATAGGCACATTCGGGTGGGGGCAGTGCGGTCATTCTGGGAACTATGGGCTTTTTACACAAGTTCTTGAAGCAAGTCTTCAAGCTGGAAGCTGTTCTGTCTGCCGAAGCAATCAGCTTGTCAATCTTAGCAATTTGCGTGTTCATATCCGCAACTTTTAGGAGCAGCTGATTGATCAAATCGGTCTCGGCCAGCTCCGTCTTTAGAAGAAGTTTCCGACGGATTTCTCGCTTCTGCTTGTCAACTTTAATGAGATAATCACCGGTCTTTTCGATGAATACCAAAATAGGGCCTCGCGCGCTCTTATGCTGTAAAAACTTTTTTAGCCCATGCTTTTCACTAAGCAACACCAGTTTTTTCCCGGCAAGAATAACGTCCGCCGCATCGAGGGTTGTACCCCATCCAACAATCGAAGCATCCTGATGCTCCCCCGGCTTTAATGCTGGACCTTTAATACCATCGAGAGATTTAGCTTTTTTGCTTAGAAAATAGGAGGCAGATACCAATTCTTCGATTTTTTCCAGTGTTTCCAAATTTTTTATGTCTTGCAAATCTGGAATATGAAATTCCGGATTTTGCCTCCACGGACCTTCTTCAACCACCTCTCGTTTCATCTTCAAGACATCAGCACTCAATCGAGCTATTTTCCAACTGAGGACAATAAAGTCTTGCCAGTCTTGTGCCTGCTTCAAGCGAAAGGTGGAGTCTTGCGTTGTTATTCGATTGAAGAGGGCTGTTGCAGAAGCAGTGCTATAGGCTTCACGTTCTGCAAGAAGTGGTTTGCGCAACAGTTTGAGTTCAGCACTCATGCGCTGCAATAGAGCGACGGCTTCGCCCGTTTTTCGACAATCTGTAAATGTCACTTGTCGCCTGCTGCCAAACCGACATTTGGTCAGACGATCTTCATAATAAGCAATGTTTGATTTCACCTGACGCAGGGCCATTTGTACGGCTTTGGTATAAATCGCCGATTGAGGATTAATATCACACACCGCTTTTTCATCTTTGGTAAAAGACAAGCGATCTTCAATATAGGGAGTATGGATTCTGGTAATCGACGAGCTGGAGGATGTGAGTCCTTTTGTATGGCTGACATGCAATCTCCAGACCTTACCCATCATAAATGCAGAATGGCTCCTCAGATCATAGTCCAAATTGAGCTCGACCCACTCCGGGGGGGACCATTTGGCGATCAGTTGAGACCGGATCTGTTGAGGCAGCCCCCCTTCATCCAGGTCGCGTATATCCGTCAAAATCCGACGTGCGGTTAGTCGCTTGTTGGCAAATTTAGCCTGCTCATAACTAAAGGAATAACCGTCCTGTGTGGTCACCTTGATCGAAATGTCCTCTACTTGCTCGGCAGCAACATATTTACTTGTTTTGAGCGGATCGAACCTGTCTATGGGCTTTTTTTTGTTAAGGGCACGTAGCGTTCGAATCTCCTTGATAATCCGGGCGATTCGGGCCTTGTTATAGTCCAGTGACTCCCGGCGCAGATATCTATAAGGGGATTTTTTTCGCTTGTATTTTCTCTCAACTAGCCTGGTTTTTTTCTTCGTATTATACCAGACGTAAATCTTTTCCGCCTTGAGTTTTTCAAGCTTTTTCCTAAGCTTAACAATTTTGTCGTTGCGAACTGCTGTCTTGCTTGCTCCCTTATCTAGATCGGCATCACCTTCACTTCCCGAGATCTCCCACTCAGCGCCTTCGCTGTCGATCCATTTACCAAATACGGTCGCTCTTATTCTGTTTTTCGTGTTCGCATCTATAACACTCACAGGGTTTTTGTCCCGGTTGGCCCTAAAACGCAACTCTCCCCCTTCGCTTTGAGCCGTTGCCGAACCGTGCAGGATGACATCTTTTTGGTCATCGCCAAATTGTATGCGGGCGATAATTGAAGCTGCTTTGGGATCCCAGCTCAAAATAAGCTTGTCGCCATCCTCACCAACGTCAATTGCGGCTTCCTTCGCTAAAGATTTCAGCTTGTCGGTCATGAACTCTCTATAGGTGCCAAGAGCTTTTGAGAGCTCGGCCTGGGGGGACAATTTTTTGCCCTTTCCATTAGAATCTCTTAATTTGACAATCTGGGATAGCACTTGTTTTCGACGGTCGTTATCTGGTGATGCCAGTAGTTTCGCTACCGCCGCTTTGTGCTCGTTTTTTTTACCATCAAGCCCCAGCTTGGTGAGCAATTCGGCGGAAAAATCTTTTACGGTCGGGTTCTCACCTTTCCAGTTTTTCAATCTTGAGCGTTTTATAACGCTCATAACCCTGTTCTCCTGGTCGGCATTCTCAAAATCTGACTTTTGAACCTGACTTAGCAGGCTTTTTGTCAATCCAAGGAGATGACTGGGGATCGCTCCGGCTGCCAGTGATACAGTTGCAGAGCTGAGTATCACAAAAGGAATGCAAAGCGACAGCAGCAGGTGAGCGACTAAATTAGTGCTCACACATTTTGGCTCATTGGGGCCGTTAACAAATTCTTTTTTTCGATTGCCGATCAATCTGCTCCACATATGAGATCGCCTTGTTGAATTTAGCAACAAACATGATTGCCTATGCTCGTGGTTCTCAGAGGCATACGGCTATTTTATTTTGCGCACAGTCACCTTGTTGACAATGAGATTGCCTTCGCCTTGATGCTTGCGACTAACTTGAGCCAGACCAAAGGCTAGAAACAGTTTCTTTTTGCCGCGTAACATTTTCAGGCGTTCCGTTTTGAATTTCCTGAAGTCCTTGTCACCCGGCTTTGAGTAAGTCCCTGACACGGTGTAGGAGCGCCCAGTTTTTCGAAGAGTTATGACGAAATTTTTATCTTTATAAAAACCTCCAAGACCGTGCTTTTTCCACCTTTTGGTTGTTTTTCGGGCGTTGGTATCTCTACTTTTTGCTACCGGGCTATCAAAACGGGCTAGTTTGCCACTTTCATTTTTGGCGATAAAACTGTTTATTGAAACTTCGCCTCTGCCCAAATTAGCCTTGAGCCCGGCGGCCATCCATCCTTTGTGGTCGTTCATCACGCCAAAATAAAAGGCTTCGGATCCTTGCTGCATTTCAATCTTGAAATCGACTTCGATTTCCCAATCTCCCTTGGGCAACGCCTTGTCATGGGTAATAATATTTTCCATATTTTTCTGGGAAGGCGCACCAGCTGGCGTTCCAGCAATCATTATGAGTTCGCCGCTATCGACCACATAGCGGTCTGGATTTGGATTTATAACGTCCCAGCCGTCTGTCAGATCCTCTCCATCAAATCCATCCTCGAAAAATTTAGTGGGTACGGGGGCAAGCACAGGGTTTGCTACGGGCTTTGAGGGCGCAATTATGGTTTTGGGGGAAGTTGCAATGTCCTTTTGGACTTCATTCATTGCCATTGTCAGGCTTTTTGCATTCTTGGCATCAAAATATTTGCCGTTGCCATTATCCGCGATACATTGCATTTTTTTGCGCTGCTTAGCCGTCAGATCAAATCCAACCACATGTATTTTAGCGGTAATGCCCGCAGCGGCAATGGCTTTTGCGGCAGCACAAGGGTCTCCATCGCAGCTTTCCACACCATCAGAAATCAAAACGACGGTATTTTTTTGCCCTTTATAGTCAGCAAGCCAATTTTGGCTTTCCAATAAGGTCTGAGCAATCGGCGTCTGGCCTTTTGGGGTGATCAAGCCCAGCGAGTAATCCACTTCTTTGGCCGTTAGGTGCCCCACTGGATTGATAAGTTCTAAATCATCGCAATCCTTAAGTTTGCGCGCAAATCTGTGGCCATATGAAATCAACCCCATTTTTACATCTTTGGGCATTTTCTTGACGAGATCACCTAGAACATCCTTGGCGATCTCGATTTTTGCTTTGCCGTCAATCTGTCCCCACATCGAGTTTGAGGCATCAAGGATAAACATGACATTCTTTTGAGGGGCAGCAGATAATGTTTGAACGGCGCCAAGTAAAAGGAGGGTCACTCCGACGATAAGAAATGCTTTCATTTTCCAGTCTCCATACAGAGGCAAACTATGGGTTTGAGCTCTCACTTAATTTAGTGCTACCCGAGATAGTGTGACGATCAAAATGACATATCCAAAATATCAGTATTAAATCATACCACGGATCAATTCTTAGAAATAATACTTAAAAAATTGAGCAATTACATAGTTGTAGTTTTAATATATTTTCACATCTCGCTCGTGTGGTCAATAAAGGAGGGCCATTGAGCGTATAATAGTTAATTGGGCGCGATATACTTCGTCAATGATAATTAATTCAATCACAGGTAGGTAGATATCTTCCTTGCCAAAAAAATAGAAGGGGGGGAAGTGCAAATTCAGTAGCCATCTACCAAAGCAATTTAAAAAAATTTAGATAGACATGAGCTGCGACGAGGATCAAATCGAGGATGCTATTGAGCCATTGTGTGAATTGTTGGAAACAATAACCAGATTTACGCCTCGGGCAAATTATCATCAATGCAGTACAGCCAACCTCACTATGTCCCGAAGTTTTTTCAAACGACCAGTTGCTTTAATTGCGAGAAATTTTCACCTTCAATTCGAAATAATGAGTTCACCCCAGAATGGAATAGCGGCGATCTGTTCATGGGATATGTTTGCATTTGACAGTTTCGTTATCTCTTCGTAATCAAGGCCCAAAAGCTCGGAAAACTCCAATAACAAAAAGTTTCGCAAGTTTGATCCGTAGCAAATGATGTCCGATTGGTATACCGAGAGAACGGGCTGCCCTGCCTCATTTGAAGCGGCGAGCAAATAGCGATGGCCCGTTAGGGGAATTAGTTTGGGTGCGGCTTCGACGAGGTCAATAACTTTACGACGACGCCCAGCCTCGTCGCTTGGTTGCGGCCCCCAACTGTCGAGCCAAAGCGAGTTTTCCTTAACATCAAACAGTAAACCCTCAAGCGGCCATGCCAAGCTATCAGCTATTGCCTCATCGTGCTTTTGCCAATCAAAGAAGGATGGCTCGTCATCTTCTACCTGTAAACCATAGGGAGGGTCATCACTCCATCCAACGCAATACATGCCGCGATCAGGGGCGTTGAGAATACTAAGATATTGGCGATAATCTTGAGGGAATTTCAATGCCCATTTTTGTTCAATGGCATCAATTTCAGCTTTTCCCAGGCCGGTCTGCCATTGGGTGCCAGTTCTCCACGAAGAGCCACCCATCTCCTGGGCTTCGAACTCTTCAAAATTTGACGTTTCAAAATTCTTCCACGCCGCTCCAGAGCGCTCTTTCAACCATAGTAGAAACGCGTCAAGCTCGCTTGGAATGTTGGACAAGTCATTCATGGAAATAACAGATAACAGCAGCTTGCTGGTTTGTCCAATTGCGGCTTGGTTGAAGGAAGTCTTGCTCAAACAATCTCAAAGTGATCGGATCCCACTTTAAAGTACAGCACCGTTGAAGTAGCGCATGTGGCCAGGGGAGAATTGATCAAGAGGTCCGTTCGTGACCTAAGCCGTAAGTCATCCTATGGCAGCTTTTGGGTGAGATGCAGATAATTTCATTTTCGAAAGGCTTATAATTAGATACGGCTTTATGCCGGTTCACTTGAATACGCTTCATTGCCCATGTTAATGCTCAACACATGAGACAAAAGAGAAAAAAGCCGCGCAGTCGTTATCATCATGGCAATTTGCGTGCAGCCTTGATTGATGTGGCGCGGCGGTTGATTGTCGAGCGTGGGCCGCACGGTTTTTCACTGGTGGAAGCGGCGACCCTGGCCGGGGTCTCGCCGGCAGCTCCCTATCGCCATTTTGCCAATCGCGATGCGTTGCTGGCCTGCGTTGCTTTAAGTGGATATGAACGCTTTGCCAAGGAGCTAACGGTGGCTTGGCGCGACGGCCAGCCGGATCCCTACACAGCTTTTATGCGTATGGGGGAGGTGTATTTCTCGTTTGCTCAATATGAACGCGCCAGCTATATCGCCATGTTTGAAGCGGGTTTGGCGGGAGATGAAATAGAGGGTTTGAAAGAGGCGGGCGATCAAGCCTTTGCCACGCTGACGACTGCAGCAAAAGCGCTGGGCGGTACGATGCCCGATGGCCAGCCGATCTCACCAGAGCTGATGGGAGCACATATCTGGGCCATGTCACACGGCATGGCGAGCTTGTTTTCAACGCCGCGCAAAGGCATGGACAGTCCCGGTGCCGGAGATCCAAAATTCTTGTTTGCAAGTGGTATGGCGATTTACCTCAAGGGTCTTGGTATTTCCCCATGAGCGGGGCCCGATGATGAGAACCAGTGTTTCTGAGATGCCCGGTAAAAGGTATTTATAATTGGGAGCGGCTTCGTTCGAGGGCTGGGCCCTCGCGCATAATTATTTCCCTTTCCCTTGAAAGCCTCGTTGGCAATGCCTATTATGTAAATGTCATTTACATTAACGGACGGGGGATGCCTGACGAGCTTTGGAACCCTCAATTCAAGGAAAGGAATAGATAGTCATGACGTCGAACGCGTCGGTGATGGATATTTTATCCACTTGGTATGATCGATTTGAAGAGCTGCCACGGGGCATAAAGATCGCTTTGATGGTGCTGGGATTTATTGTCTTTTGGCCAATTGGGCTGGCTGTATTGGGTTATCTTATTTGGAGGAATGAAATGGGTTGCAGAAATAAATGGAACGGTTCTCGTGGTGGCTATTCTCAGGGTTTTTGGGGAGGTTCCCGAAGGGATGGCAGAGGCGATGGTTTTTCGTCGGGCAATATGGCCTTTGATGAATATCGTGAGGCAACCCTCAAACAGCTGGAAGAGGATCAGCGCGAATTCACCTTGTTTATCGATCAGCTACGCCGTGCCAAGGATCAGCGCCAGTTCGATGATTTCATGAGCGACCGCATGCGCCGCAAACGTGATGAAAACGGAGCCCCCAGCGGCCCTGAAGACGCGCCCTCGGTCCCGTGAGCTGGGCTCGCATACCATCAAAATAACAAACCGGCGCGGGGAAACCTGTGCCGGTTTGCTTATTTCTTGCCGGTGATGGCGATGATACGTGGATAGAATGGTTTCACCGTTTTGATATTCTCAAAGGAGGGAATAACCATGCTGATTTGAATATGCATGCGCTGCAGCAAGGCACTTTTTTGCTTGGCGGTCATCTTGGTATTTTCTTGGATGAGCTTTTGAGTGGCGACCATTTTCTCTTTAACCTGCTTCAGGGTGCGCCCTGATTTTATGAAACCAGCGGTCAGCATCGCCGCTTCAACAGTGCGTTGCATGTGACGCATATCCTTGAAACCATGTTTGCTGGACAGATCCGCCAAAGCGGCTGTAAAAGCCTTGTATTTCTTGTTTATGGCGGTTTTCTTACCGGGTCCAGCGCTGGGCTTTCCCGTATAGGATTTTGTCAACGAGATGAGCTTTGGCAAAACCTTGATGACTTGTTCAACCGATTTACTGGTCAAGGATACACGTTCTTGTGGGGCCATCATTTTGCCAGGCACCGGCGCCGAGGCGGCTGCTGCATATCCAAGCGATCCTAGCGAGAAGGCGATTGCCAACAGACAATTTGCGGCAAGTTTTGCGAATAAAGTCATATTATTGATGGTCCATCTTTTGATTGTACGGCGTTTGACGGCTGGCCCCGTTAAAGAACGATAATGTATCAAATATTTTAATACAATATTGGGCAACAGTCTGCGATATAGTGGTCAGGAAATGAGCCTTCTGGCGGCATCAAGAGTGTTCGAGAGCAGCATGGCGATGGTCATGGGGCCAACGCCGCCTGGCACCGGTGTGATCGATCCTGCAACGGCCAGCGCTTCTTCAAAAGCGACATCGCCCACCAGTTTTGTTTTACCATCCTCCAGATCAATGCGATTAATACCCACATCAATGATACAGGCACCTGGTTTGATCCAGTCGCCGCGGATAAATTGCGGCAAGCCAACGGCGGCGATCAGCAGATCGGCGCGGCGCACAACGCTGGCCAGATCCTTGGTACGCGAATGAGCGATGGTCACGGTGCAGTTTTCATTGAGCAGTAATTGCGCCACTGGCTTGCCGACAATATTGGAGCGCCCGACCACCACAGCTTCAAGTCCAGCGAGATCTTTGAGTGCTGATTTTGCGAGCACCACACAGCCCTTTGGTGTGCACGGCACATGGCCGGGCTGGCCGGTCATCAAGCGCCCCGCATTGATGGGATGAAAGCCGTCCACGTCCTTGTCGGGATCAATCGCTTGCAAGACCTTGTCAGAGTTAATCTGCTCGGGGAGGGGAAGCTGTACCAAAATGCCGTGGACGCTGGTATCTTGATTGAGTTGCGAGACAAGCTGCAGCAGATCTTGTTCGCTGGTGTCGGCGGGTAATTGGTGCGTGAAACTTGCCATACCGGCTTTTTTTGTGGCGATGCCTTTGTTGCGCACATAGACGCTGCTGGCCGGGTCTTCTCCCACCAGCACAACCGCGAGGCCCGGCTTAATGCCGTGTTGCTTGTGGAGGGCATGTGTTTCTTCACCAACTTTTTTACGAAGTTCAAGGGCAATCGCCTTGCCATCAATGAGTTGTGCCTGTGTCATGTCTCACTCCCGCTTTTTTAGTTGGTCAGTTTTTCAACGAGCATTGATGCCAGTTCATCGCTATCGCCGCTGATGGCCAGCGTTTTAAGGCGCGATTTACTGCCGGACTTGAGGTCGATATTGGATTTGGCGACACCCAGCCATTTGCTCACGAGCGCGATCAGGGCCTTGTTGGCTTTGCCCTTGTCTGCAATGGCGCGCACTTTGGCACCTAGCACGAGGCCGTCCGCGCCTTGCATTGTGCCAAGCACCTCATCACAGCGCGCATTGGGCGTCAGCTTGACAAACAGCAATATCCCGTTGGCGTTCGCTTGAAGATAGTGGGTGCGCATGAGTGAAACGGTCGGCTTCTAATTTCCAATCAATCGAGGGGCCAGATCGCTGACGACGAAAATTCGCAAAAAGCTGATCGCCAGCAGCAAGACGATGGGGGAGATATCAATGCCACCCATATCAGGCAAGAACCGGCGGATCGGTTTGAGCATGGGTTCAACAATGCCGTTCAATGAAGAATAGACGCTGTAAACGAATTGGTTTTGCAGATTTATGACATTGAAGGCCACCAGCCAGCTCATGACAACACCGATGATGATGAACCACCAGGTTATGTCGAGGATTGCGACGATCAGATAGATAAGTGCATTCATGGTCGTAATAGTCTCGCTCTTGTTTCATCCAAATGGGCTCAATACGCATGATATAAGAGCAATCAGGTTGAAAGTCAGGTCAAATCAGTTGAAAAACATGTAGCCTGCTGCGCGCGAATAGGCAACATTCAACTTGGGCTGTTGATATTCGTGGCTGGGGCGCTGTGCACAGGGGAAGAAAATGTCGTTTGAAATGATCGTCAAACAGAGCCTTTCAAGCTCAGTTTTGTTTGAGGGACTTGATGAAAGGACCTTGGGGAAACTGGCGAGCGTGATGCGCCCGGTTTCGTTAAAACGCAATGAAACATTATTTCTGCAAGATGACGAGCCCGATGGCTGCTATTGCGTTTTAGAGGGTGCCTTGAAGGTTTCGATCATCAATGAAGACGGGGAGGAAACCATTCTGGCGGCGCTTGGTAGCTCAGATATTCTAGGGGAGATGGGCCTGATTGATGATGCACCACGCTCGGCGAATATCACGGCTCTTAAAGTAACAAAGCTGGCATTTTTGTCAGGTCCAGCATTTACCGATATCGCTGGGCAACATCCGCAAATTTATCGCCATTTGTTGCGCATTGTCGCCAAGCGATTGCGCATTACAAATGATTGCTTTCAGATCCGTCAAAGCATGGGTCTTGATGGACGTCTGGCCCACACACTTTTACGATTGGCAGACGGATTTGGCAATCCGCTGGATGGTGAACGAGTAATGATATTTCACAAATTCACGCAGTCGGATCTGGGGGATATGGTGGGGGCGGCGCGTGAAAACGTCTCGCGCCAGCTCAATCAATGGTGCCGCGACGGTGTGCTAAGTAAAATATCTGGCTATTATTGTATCGAAAATCCTCAATTTTTACATGATCTTACATGATTTGATGCGATCAAGCTTGACGATATTGCGCGACGATTAGCGCGGTCATGACAAGATAGCAAATCAGGTGTAAAAACTGGTCGAATCCGAACAGCTGCCAGAACTGGGATTGGTTGGTCGTCCATTTGGTTTTTTGCAAAAGCAGATCCTTGCCCCAGTCTATATGATAATGAGCAATTACTTCCCCCAGGACGATCAGCGCGTACCAGCCAGGTAGAATGCCAGGAAGCAGCACGACAAGTGGCAAGCTCAAGGCTCCATGTATCGCGGCATGCAGAATGCCACCCGGGTGGCCATAGTGGGCTTTATTGGCGAGCTGATAGGTATTTTGCAAGACAAAATCTCCCAGATAATGCTTGGCAAAGAAATAGCCAAAACTTATCAGGAGGATCATTTCGGGCGCAAATGGTTCGCTGGCGATCTGGAAGAGGCTTTGCGGGTTGGACATGAGGTGATGGACCTTTTTAAGGTGCAGGTTGACCTGCCGACAACCCCTTCATTTGTAGAAGAGGCTGCCTGCAGGGAGGAAGTCTAATCGTCTTCGAGAATGAGGCACGCCTCATATTTTTTCTTCCAGGATTTGTAGCCCGTCGCGTGCCATTTTTTCTTGTAGTAGTGGCAGCTATGTACGAAAGATGATGGTGTATAAATTTTGATATAGTGATGGCCTCCCCAGTGATGCCCCCATTTCCAGCCTTTGGCGGCAGCACCGCCGCTCATCGAAGTGGTTGCGATTACGGCGATTGCGAGAGCCATGATTGATTTCTTGAGCATTTTATTTGTCCGATATGTTTGTTGTGCAAGGTTTTGTTGTTTTCATTGAGGGAAATGTAGCGCGGGCTCGCCTCTCGTGATGTGACGCACATCACACTTTACGCCTTTTGCTTTATGCGAAGAAATCAAGCAAATTTTGCCACTTGTCCTTGTCGATCACACAACTGTTATCAGTGTTTATGTGACCGCTGCGCGCTATCTCGTTAGGGTAAGCGGGTATACGGATGTATATTGGACAAATTGGTTTGATCCCATCGGGACTTGCGGATTTGGTTTATTCAACAAGGAGGAATGTGGGAAATGCTATTAAAAAAACTGACAGTTGGACTGATTTTGACCGGCTTTGCCGTACTACCAGTGCGCGCTGGCGAACAGGCAGCTCAATTTAATGGAACACTCTTGCAAGGTTCGATCACAACCACAGCTGCATGCGCATATGGATATGCCAAGAGCAAAAAAACCGGAAAATGCTTCAAGCTGAAATGCAGTTCAAACAAGAAGCTGGATAAAAACGGCCACAAATGTATTGCCAAAAGCAAGCCCCGTACTTATCGTGGGTCCTGATTGAGACCTAACAAATAAAAAAATAATGTGATTTATCAGATATATAGAGCGCTTTTTTTCAATTAACGAAAGAGGCGCTCTATTTTTTTGTGCGCGGTGGCGCGAGGCTATATCGAGCGATCAGGCCAAGAATTTTTATGCCGGCCAGAACGCTGCCCTTTATGGTTCCTGATACTTTCGATGTACCAATTCTGTTGCGGTAACTCACCGGCACTTCCATGGAGGGGAGTTTGGCGTGCGCTGCCTTGATTTGCATTTCGACGGTCCAGCCATAATTGCGGTCTTGCATGTCAAGTTCGTCAAGGGCTTTGCCATCGATCGCTCTAAACGGGCCAAGATCGCTGAATTGCATCCCCCAGATCAGTTTGATTAACCAGCAGGCCAGTGCATTCCCGAAGATTTGCGGCGGCGTCAGCGCGCCGTTTTGGGCGTTGCCAGCGACCCGTGAACCGATCACCATTTTGGCGTCGCCTGCTATAATCGGATCGACCAGCATTGCCATTTCTTGCGGATAGTCAGAATAATCACCATCCAGAAAAACGATAATGGCGTCAGGGTCGGTCAGCTCCAGCGCTTTGAGACAAGCGGCTCCATAGCCGCGCTCCTCCTCGACAACGACCGTTGCCCCGGCGTCGCGCGCCTTTTGTACAGTCTGGTCACGCGAACCATTGTCCCCAATGATAATTTTGTCGACAAAGGCGGGGATGTCTTGCACGACTTTGCCAATAGCGCGTTCTTCATTGAGCGCCGGGATTACCACTTCTATTTTTCTGCCTGCTCTCATGAAGCGCCTCCCTTCATGTGATCATCCCCGTTTTTGTTTGCGCTGCGAAAGCGGCTTGCCATTTCATAGGCAAGTACCAACCAGACAGGGATCCACGCCAACCAGATAACCAGCTTTGGATAGAGACCCTCGATCTCGTTTGCGGCAAAGTAAAATGACAGATAGTAGACCTGCAAGGCGGGAACGAGTAGCGCCAGACCATATAAAGGAAGAAACGCCAGAAACGGTATAAACCAGACGCCATACCATGGAAACTGGGCGGGGCTGAGAAGAAACATGGCGGTTGTGATCAACAAGGTTTTCCGGGCCAGGTCCTGTGCACCATCGGGTCGTCGCCAGGCCGCCCGAAGCGCGATTATCCCAAGGGCGAGCGCTATCAATATTCGCGCTAGAACGGACCCGGTTTCTGACGTGGATATACTCTTGAACAACAGGGTAGACAAATATTGCATGAGGGCTTCAAGTGCTGGAAACAAAGCGCTATTGGTTTTCCAGCTTTGCGCATAAGCAACAAAACCCGACTTTTGATCGAGACCTGCAACAAGTACCGGCATGGCCATCAGGGTAATCAGGCCCAAGAAAACCAACACCGGGGCGATGAGTTTTTTTGGCGTTTTGAGACCAGCACGAAGATAGAGCGGCAACAAGAGGGCGGGCCAGATTTTGACGCCAACGGCAAGAGCCAGCAGAAAACTTGTTAGTATGTATCGATAGTGGAATGCCGCCCACAAAGACCCAAGCAGCAAGGGCACCAGCAGCACTTCCATATGCGCCGCATTCATTAGCTCCTTGATGACCAGTGGGTTTAGCCAGTAAAGCGCTGCCCAAAGAACTGGCCGCTGAAGGGTTTTAAGCAACAAAACAAGTAAGGCAAGGGTTGTAAGCTCGCTGGCAAGGGCGATCGCTCGCCAGGACGTGAGGCTGAAAGGTTTGAGCCAATAACTCAAGGCAAAACCCAGCTGCGCCACCGGCGGATAAATGGTGCGCAGTTCTGCATGATTGATGCGGCCCAGCAGTAAGCCCGATTGTTGTTCCAGGCGCTCTAGCGATGCTTCGCCGCTCGCCCCCTCAAAGACGTCTTTTGGCGATATATGATAGGGATTGTGGCCATTGGCCGTAACCGCTCCATCCCATAAATATCGTTGATAATCATCTTCCAGCATTGGCTGCGTGAACAGCATCAATATGCGGGCCAGCAAGCCGGTTGCAAACAGGGCGAACAATAAGAATTGCAATATTCTGGCGGCCCGTGCCTGGTTCTTTTCCTGACCAAAAACCAGCATGCTTTTGCGGATTAGTGGCAGCAATATAATGAACAAAATGCCCAGGAAAAACAGCCCTGCGAACAAAGTCCATATGGGCATGTCTATCACCCGAGTGTCATAACCATACTGGTCTGAAAAAGGGATCGCCAGAGCAGCCGCCAGCAGCAAGCCGCCAGCAAGCAGTGCCCAGCCGGTGAGCACAAGGGTGATTTTTTGTTCGATCATTTTTGCCATGACACTGTGGTGTCTCATGGCTGGGGCAGGAGGAGCAAGGGGTGTGCGGCCTTTTTTGTTCACATTTGCGTCAGGGCGCGCAAATAAAGGTATTTTCTCTGTTTTCTTCAACAAAAGCAGACAACCCCTCATCAAATGTGAGAGGTCCCCCGCGGGGAGAGGCTAGTCATCTTTGAGAACAAGACAGGCCAGATATTTAGTCTTCCAGGATTTATAGCCGGTGGCGTGCCATTTTTTCTTGAAGTAGCGGCAGCTTGGGCCGTCATCAGCTGTTGTATCAATTTCGATAAAATGGCGACCGTGATGATGGCCGCCCCAGTGATGTCCCCATTTCCAGCCTTTGGCAGAAGCAGCTCCCCCCATTGAAGCGGTTGCGATTGCGGCAATTGTGAGAGTCATGATTGATTTTGTGAGCATTTTCCTGTTTCTTTCTAAGATGTTTTGCGGTTGTTATTGTCTGCTATAAGGAGAAGGTAGCCTTGTCGCAAAACCCTGGTTGTGATGCCCATCACACAAAGCCCTTTCTGGTCTGGTTCTTGCGAATATCAGATCGAATGGCATGAAAAGGGGCGTGAGCTGTCCATAATTGATAAAATAAAGGCCACTGGCTTGGCTGACAGGTTGGCCCCCACTCTGGAGCGTTTGCTGGCGGCTGGTACGTCGCAATATGATGCCGAAACACGAAGGCGTCTTCGTGTGCTGAACCTGGTCAGCTATATTATAGCGGTGGCAACCTTTATCTATGCCATGCAATATATGATGATAGACGCGAGGCTTTTTGCGCCGGTAATCTACATTAACCTTGGATTGGTGGCGGTGGCGTTACTCGTACCGGTGGCGCACCGCATACATGAAATTGCCGCCGGGTTGTGGTTGGCGGGCTGCGAATGTATCGCCCTTTTTGCCTTGACCCATTATCTTGGACGAGAAGCTGGTATTCATGTGCAATATCTGGTTCTGGCGGCTGCACCCTTTGTCATTTTAGGCCTCAAACGCCTGTGGCTCGTCGCGGTCGTGGTCCTGCTGGGTCTGATTTTGCATGTTGTTTCATGGTTTTCCTACCCGACAAAGATGGCACTGTTGCAGGTTGACCAGCCGACACTTGATCTTCTTTATGTCAATGCCAGTATCACGACTGTTCTGCTCATTGCTGCGAGCGTTTATTATGCCTATTATCTGGCGGGCAAGGCGCAACAAGAAGTTGACCGCCTTTTACACAATATACTGCCTGCCTCAATTGTTGAACGCTTGAAAGAAAACCCTGGTGAACCGATTGCCAATCGGGTGGATGAAGCCTCGGTCATGTTTATCGACCTTGTCGGGTTCACCTCGCTTGCCGCCAAACTTGGGCCCGTTCGTACGGTTGAATTTCTGGGTACCTTGTTCAATGCGCTGGATGAGTTGGTAAGCGTGCATGGTGTCGAGAAAATCAAAACCATTGGGGATGCTTACATGATCGCCGCTGGCGTGCCAGAAGCTGACGCCGATCATTTGAGCAAAATCGCCCGCATGGCTTTGGCGGTACAGGCATGCGTGGAAAAATCGGCCATTTGCGCCGGGGTCTCGATAAAGTGCCGTATTGGATTTGCCCAAGGCTGCGTGATGGCCGGGGTCATTGGCACAAAAAAATTCAGCTATGATGTCTGGGGGCAGACGGTCAATGTGGCCTCGCGGATGGAAAGCTATGGAAAACCTGATGCCGTGATGGTGCCGTTTGATGTGAAGCAAAAATTGCAGGATGCATTCATATTTGAACATGCTGGTATCAAGCAGATCAAGGGAGAGGGAGAAATCGACTGCTGGTATCTGATATGTGAAAAGCCGTGAGCGAAAATTGCTATGCGGTCGGATTATTACGCTCTATCGTTCTTGAGAGCGTGATAGAAAGCAGAGCAAATAAAACAACAGGGCGGGAGCAACAGATATGGAAATGAACATTTTATCCTTGTTTACGATGAAGGGCATGGCGGTTTTGTCGACCGTTTTCGTCATGCTGGTCGGCATCGCGGTTTTTGTGGTCATCATCATGTTTATCATCGATATTTTGCAGACCAAGGATGCGGTGCGGCACAATTTCCCGGTGATGGGGCGGTTTCGCGGGTTGTTTATTCATCTGGGAGAATTTTTCCGGCAATATTTCTTTGCTATGGACCGTGAAGAAATGCCGTTTAACCGGGCCGAGCGGCGTTGGATTTCGCAGTCTTCAGCGGGCACAGACAATACCATCGCCTTTGGCTCGACGCGCAATCTGTCCCATGCTGGCATGCCGATTTTTGTGAATGCCCCATACGCTCTGCTTGATGAAGAGACGCGTCAGGCCGACCCGGTAACATTTGGCCCCCAGTGCAAAAACCCCTATGCCACTTCCGCGTTGATCGGTATTTCGGCGATGAGTTATGGGGCTTTGTCAAAACCTGCCATTCGCGCTTTGTCGAAGGGGGCCAAACTTGCCAATATTTATCTCAATACTGGAGAGGGGGGCTTGTCTCCTCATCATCTGGTCGGGGATTGCGATATTGTTTTTCAGATCGGCACCGCCAAATATGGCGTCCGCAATGATGATGGCTCGTTGAATATCGAAAAATTCAACGCCATTGTTGAGCGCCCCCAGGTCAAGATGATTGAGCTGAAAATGAGCCAGGGAGCCAAGCCTGGCAAGGGAGGTATTTTGCCTGGGGTCAAGGTGTCGCGCGAGATTTCTGAAATTCGTGGGATCCCTCGCGGTCAGGCGTCGATCTCTCCCAATCGCCATCCCGAGATCAACAATAATGAGCAGCTGCTTGATTTCATCAACCAGCTGCAAGAGCTGTCGCAAAAGCCGGTGGGTTTTAAAATGGTCATTTCGGATGTTGAATGGCTGGAGGATCTGTGTCTGCGTATTCATGCCCGCGGCAAGAAATTTGCTCCCGATTTTATCACCGTCGATGGGGGGGACGGGGGCACGGGCGCCGCTCCCATGCCACTGATGGATAATGTCGGCCTGCCCGTCAAGGAGGCGCTGCCAGCCGTTGTCGATGTGATCACCCGTTTTGGTCTGCGCAATCGTATCAAGATCATAGCAAGCGGTAAACTCATCACACCCGCCGAGGTCGCCTTTGCCTATTGCGCAGGGGCCGATATGGTCAATGGCGCGCGTGGTTTCATGTTTGCGCTTGGCTGTATTCAGGCATTGAAATGTAATCGCAACACCTGCCCCACCGGTATCACCACGCATAATAAAAGGCTTCAATCTGGGTTGGACCCCTCTCGCAAAGCTGTGCGGGTCAAGAATTATGTCGGCAAAATCCACTATGGCACTGGTCTTATCGCCCATTCTTGCGGCGTTCCCGAACCTCGCAGCCTGTTGCGCAAACATTGTCGCGTCTCGCAGGGCAATGGCACCTCGCAGCCTCTTAGCAAAATCTACCCACCCGTTTCTGCAGATAAGGACTATATGGTCCTTTAATAAAGACCCGTTGCACAAGAGCGATCCGTATAATTTTCTTGTCGCTGGCAATCGCACAAGATATATAGCCGTGAACCATATCAAGGAGAGGTGCCAGAGTGGTTGAATGGGGCGGTCTCGAAAACCGTTGAGCGTGCAAACGTTCCGAGGGTTCGAATC
>JAJRQA010000137.1 GCA_024280475.1 Alphaproteobacteria bacterium | reverse complement strand
CCGATTATAAAGTAGGTGATCTGGTGAGTTGGGATTTGTCGGGCACTAAAACATCAAGCCTGATCCATACCAAACTACCCCATATCGGCATTGTCACTGACAAGCGCAGCAATGATGGCAAGCGGCCGCTGATCGTCCATAATATTGGCCAGGGTCCCAAGCTCGACGATATGTTGTTTGATTATAAAATCACGGGCCACTATCGCTATCTGCCTCGCTAGAGAGCAGCTCAATGATCGGCTCTTCAATCATTGTTTGGGGAAGTTCGGGCTGATCTTTCATGATGATCTCTTCGAGGGGCAGTTGCTCATCGACAATGAGCGCTTGAGCTGTCGCGACATTGTTCGTGCCAAGGCCGGGCAGGGCGCGAGGCGAGCGGCCTTTATGCGCCAATTGCATGATCTGCTTCCACAAAACCGCAGGCAGTTTGCCGCCGCTGACGCCGTTAGTGGGGCTGTTATTGTCATTGCCCGCCCAGATCCCGCAGGTAAAATAGCTGCTATAGCCAATGAACCAGGCGTCGCGATAGCTCTGTGTTGTACCAGTTTTGCCAGCGCTGGCATGACCATCAAGGCGGGCCCGCTTACCGGTGCCGGTGCGCACCACAGCCCCCAGCATATCATTCATGTCATAAATATAAGCGGGTTCAATAATGCGGACGGGGCGCTGGTTCCTATATTCATAGACAAGCTCGCCGCGCGCGTTTGTCACCTCCTTGATAATATGGGGCGGGGCGCGAAATCCGCCATTCATGAACGGCACATAGGCGCTTGTCATTTCGAGCGGCGTCACTTCGCTGGAGCCAAGCGCCAAAGAGGGGCGCTTATTGAGCTTTGAGCGGATGCCAAGCCGTTTGGCGGTCTGTATGACTTGCTCTAGCCCCACATCATCAGCCAGTTTGGCAGCAATGCTGTTGATGGAGCTGGCCAGTGCCTTACGAAGCGTCACGGGGCCGCGATGAAATCTGGCATAATTGCGAGGGCGCCAGCCTTCGATCTTGATGCGCTCGTCCATTTCAATGCTGTTGGGGCTGCGTCCACTTTCCATGGCGGCCAAAAAGACAATGGGCTTGAAGCTTGAACCAGGCTGACGGTGGGCCTGGGTGACGCGGTTGAACTGGCTATGCTTGTAAGAGGTGCCGCCAATCATCAGCTTGATACCGCCGTGCTCATCGAGCAAAACCGCGGCCGCTTGATCGATATTTTTTTCTTGCCGGTTTGTCTCTATCATCTTGCGAACCAGCTCTTGTGCGCGCACCTGCCAGTTGAAGTTGAGGGTCGTTTTGACAATGAGGTCTGTTTCGATGCGCCCGACACGATCCTTTAGTCGCTCCATGATCCAATCGAGGGCATATTCGGTGCCAATGATCTGCCGGGTGACGCGTACGGGCTTTTTGAGCCGGGCTGGTTGGTCCCGCGCAAGATTGGCCTGTGCGCGGCTGATCGCACCGGTAGCCACCATATTGTCGAGCACCACGCTTGCGCGTTGATGAGCGCGCGCGAGGTGCCTGCTTGGCGAGTAGTAGGAAGGGGCTTTGAGTAAGCCAGCCAGCAACGCTGATTCCGCTAGGTCAAGATTTGCCGGAGATTTATCGAAATAGCGCCTTGTGGCAGCGGTGATGCCGTGACTGGCACCAGCGCCGAAATAAACCCGGTTGAAATAATGCTCCAGAATTTGCTCTTTGCTGTAATGATGTTCCAGCCACAAAGAGATCACCAGCTCGCGAAGCTTGCGCGTTAGCGTACGTCTGCGCGTCAGAAAGACATTTTTGACGAGCTGCTGTGTGATGGTGCTACCGCCTTCACGCAGACGCCCTTTTGAAATATTGTTCCAGATAGCGCGCCCCAGCCCTTGGGGATCAAGGCCCCAATGTGAAAAGAAGCGTCGGTCCTCCGTTGAAAGGACCGCATCAATCAAGCTTTGGGGAAGTGCATCAAGTGATATACTGGCATGCCTTGTGCCGCGTTTGGCTAGCACATGGCCATTATCGCCAAGCAGGGTAATGGTGGGAGGTTTTTGATTGAGGGTGGCACGTAGATCATGCGCATAATTGCGATCAAACCACCAGAAAAAGGCAGTGGCGGTCAAAACCAGCACAATCAAGGTAAAAGAAATGAATTTTGCAAAACCAACGAGAACCGAAGGTTTGCCAACCTCAA
Source organism: Alphaproteobacteria bacterium (assembly GCA_024280475.1). Lineage (GTDB taxonomy): Bacteria > Pseudomonadota > Alphaproteobacteria > Rhizobiales > JAKIUO01 > JAKIUO01. Next base: position 1,406 of record JAJRQA010000137.1, on the reverse strand, counting down.
TAGGACGCATGGCAAAAACAACCTGTAACAACTGACACAGCACAAACACCCCACAAACATGTGAGAACTGTTGGCTAGTTTACCGGTGCGGGCTTACACTATGGTTAATGAAATGAAAATAAGGGCGAAATGCCCATCCATTTGCAAGCAGGGGAATGGTCGAAATGCGCTATTTGTATTTACTGGCGGGGCTGCTTTGCCTTGGCACGCTTGCCGTTCATGCCTTGATGGGTGGGATCGAGGCGCTTAATCCGGTGATGGCGAGCCCTCTTGCACTGGAAATACGGGTGGCAATACTGGCGATCTGGCATGGCATGACGCTTTTCTTTATCCTCTCTGCCATCGCCTTTTTCTGGGCCTTTGCGGCTGATCGCGGCAAAACACGCCCTGTTGGCCTGTTGCTAGGGTGCTTTTATGTGCTTTTTGCCAGTCTTTTCGCGACTTTATCGTTTCTATGGTTCGAAGATTTGACGATGTTACCCCAGTGGACATTGCTCGCTCCTATTGGCATATTTGCCCTAATCGCCTCAATTTAATCAATTTTTGTCCTCTTCACTGCTTTTATACTTCTATATGCCTATACTATAAGAGAAATTCGAAGTGGGACTTGAATAATTAGAAGTGTTCGAGTGAGGCAAATGACCTTTTTTGATGGAATATTAGACAAGATAGGCGACGGGATCGCCCGGATTCTTGAGCGTGAAACAAGCGGCTATGTGCCCTTCACGCCCTCTGATCCAGAAACATTGGAGCGTGTCCTCTTGCCGGGTGATGTGTTACTCGTCGAGGGCAATCAAAAAGTTTCTGCTGGCATCAAATATCTCACCCAGTCAACTTGGTCACATGCCGCCCTGTATATAGGTGAGGCACTAGATGAACGCGATGCCGATGGCAAACGCCGCACGCTTGTTGAGGTCAACCTGGGAGAGGGTTGCGTGGCAGTGGCCCTCGACAAGTACCAACATTACAATACTCGTATCTGTCGCCCCGTCGGACTGACCCGCGATGATCGTAAAAAAGTCGTCGATTTCATGGTCGGCAGTCTCGGCCTCAAATATGATATGCGCAATATCATCGACCTCATGCGTTACTTGCTACCAACCCCGCCCATTCCCGTGCGCTGGCGTCGTCGCGCGATCTCAATCGGCAGCGGGGAGCCCACCAGAGCGATTTGTTCGACGCTGATTGCGCAGGCTTTCCAGTCGGTGAAATATCCCATGTTGCCGCGCGTCCAGCGCATTCGCAGGCATGAAAAACAGCATGGACTTGGCTCCTATACGCGGCGTGAAATTTTGCATATACGCCATCACAGCCTGTTTGCGCCGCGCGATTTTGACCTGTCGCCCTATTTCAAGATCGTCAAGCCAACGGTGGAGCATGGTTTCGATTATAAGGCGCTGGAATGG
>JAJRQA010000136.1 GCA_024280475.1 Alphaproteobacteria bacterium | reverse complement strand
CGTCATTCCAAACACGCAACCAGATTAAAGCCCCGCACAATTGACCCCCATATCTGGCTGGACCCTCAAAATGCGCGTGGTTTTGTCATCGCAATCGCTACCGTTTTGTCTTCGCTTGATCCAACGCACAAATCTCTTTACTGGCAAAATACCAAACAAATGATCGCCCGCCTTGATAAGCTGACAGCTCAGATACAGCGCGATTTGATCCCGGTCAGGGAGCGCCCCTATTTAAGCTTTCATGATGCCTTTATCTATTTTGAGCGGCGCTTCAATCTGAACTATGCTGGCGCAATTGCGATCAATCCGGACCATCAGCCCGGCGCTCGTCATCTCAGGGATTTACAGCAAAAAATAAAGGCCCAGCATATCACTTGCGTTTTTTCCGAACCGCAATTTAGATCAAAGCTGGTAGATCTTGTTGTCGAGGGAACAAACGTGCGAACCGCCACTCTTGATGCCATTGGAGCGGACATAGAAAAAGGCCCGGACCTTTATTTTTCATTGCTGAAAAATAATGCCCGAGCCTTTTTGTCATGTCTTCAATAGAAAGACCAAAGCTCTCTTTATTTCATCGGCGTGCACTTGCTATCGCACGGCACCACTTCGGTTTTGATCGACTTGCGGGTGACCATATTATTGATCTCACGTGTACACACATTGCCGCGCTTGACGATCCGCTCAATAGTGTATTTTTTCTCGTTGACGCTGGTGCAAACGGTTTTTACCGTGCCACCACCCGCCGCTGCTGCGGCAAGAGAGAAACTTGACGCAAAGGCTTTTGAAAACAGCAAGGAGCCAACTGAATTGGCCGCTGCCGCCTTGGCGCGATCCAACGAAACCCATTCGGCGACTTGCGTGCCACCATCTTCTGGGATCAACTCGATCAGCACATCGCCGTTTTGACAAGCGCCAATCTGCACCGTCGATTTATCTTCGGTTTTCACAGTGTGATAGGTGAGATTTTGCACACAGCGGATATTCTTGATCCACAGTGTTTTTTGTTTTTCAGCATGTGCAACATCCGAAACTGAAATGCCATATTTGAAGCTCTTATAGAGATCAATCCCGGTTGGAACAGCCCCGATCAAAGCCCCGAAAACCGCGGGATAAAGCAAGAAATATTGCCATGCTTTCTTGGTCTTGCGTACGACCAGATGATCCTCGCCGATCACGCCTTCAACAACATCTTCTACTTTCGAACCGGCATTTTCTACGAAATTAACGGCGCGTCCGCCCATCGTCTGCTCGTCTTCCGGTATTTCATTTGGTCCCGTCATAATTTAATTCCTCTCGCTGATCGTCTGGTGAAATTTACTTTTGCCAAATGCAAGCATTTCACTATTAGTCGTTTTGCGAACCCTGCTGGTTCAAATATTTCTAACCATTATATGGGAGTTTGCGCTCATTTGAAACACCCCCCAAAAGAATGGATTTTCCGACACCAACACCAAGTGCAATCTTTGGTGAGTTTCGGACACGAATATGTCAATAAAATGAGAAATAACCGCATTGAGCACGCTATTTGTTCTCACTATCTATCAAATTCTCTCACCTGGAATTCAACGGCTTTTTTATTCTTGCGGGCTTTGTGCAAAGATTACCTGAAAATCAATGTGAACCCGAATAAGCTTGCCTGACTGATCATAGCCATCAATTACCGGGTAAACACCATCTCCCCAACCCGGAATGAACCAGGATGATATTCTTGCCATGTTTGGCAAGTGGCAGCTTGATATTGGCCAATCCAGCGCGAAGATGACCTGCATCATCCATGAGTTTAAACCAGCTATCATCTCTCCTGGATTCAAAAATATTGCTATGCCACGTGTCTTCTTTGCGCATTAATTTTCTGATGGCATCTGCATCGACAAATGAGGCAGTCCCTGCGTCGACAAAACAAGGCTTGTTTTATCGTCCGTAACCACCAACAGCTCATCATCAAGCGCGCCCCATAAATTCGTGTTGGGATATCTCATGCGCCGATTTCTTCGAGATTTTGCCGTAGCCTCGTCCAGCGATGTCTTTGCCGGTCGCCCTTGACGGCTTTTTCAATGGCCCGTGTTTCGCCCACCAGTAACACGAGCTGGCGGCCGCGTGTGACGCCGGTATAGATCAAATTGCGCTCCAGCATAGGGAAATGCTGCATGGTCATGACCATGATAATGGCTGGATATTCCGAGCCTTGCGATTTGTGAATAGTAGTCGCGTAGGCCAGCGTCAGATTATCAAGATCGCTAAAATCAAACACCACGTCGCGGCCATCAAAATCGATGACCATTTCGCTTTCGGCTTCATCGATGGAGATGATATAGCCAAGATCGCCATTAAACACTTCACGGTCGTAATCATTGGTGGTTTGCATGACCTTGTCGCCGGGACGGTAGGTCCAGCCAAAGCGCTGCACTTTAGGCTGACCCGGTTTTTCCGGGTTGAGGACGTTTTGCAGTTCGATATTAAGGGAGCGAGTGCCCAGCCCGCCGCGGTTCATGGGGGTTAGAATCTGCACATCGCGCATGGGATCCAGCGAAAACCCGCGCGGGATACGGTTGGAGATGAGCTCAATTATTTTTTCGCGGCCCT
>JAJRQA010000135.1 GCA_024280475.1 Alphaproteobacteria bacterium | reverse complement strand
TTCCCGTTGATTTCGACCGTGCTTCCATGGGCGTTTGGTCAGGCGCGCGCGTTGCGGGGCAGCTATTGCGTGTTATCAGGCGCACTGATGAAAGCTGCAGCAATTGCCAGGGACTATAATGTAGGCCGGGTAATAATATCATGGCTAGGATGAACTTATATAGATCAGTTAAGCTGCCAAAATATTGCCCAATAGGGCTTTTTCAGTGTTTCATAAAACGAAAACAGCGCAGGTACTGAAACAATCTTGCCAATTTTATTGTCTGATTTGTCTGATTTGTTTGATGCAGCATATCCCGCAAAGCTTTTTGGGCCAAAGCTGGCTGTGTTTCGATATATGGAGTTAACTTTTGCTGGTGCGTAGTGACGCCAGGCGGCTGGCTTGTGTCTGTTTTTTTATTTTGTATGATTATCTCGATGAGCTCTTCGCCATTCTTGGCATATAAAAAACGTTGTTCGGTGATTTCAGGCGCCAGAATGGAATACCCAAGCGGATGAAACAGAGCTGTTTTACAACCCAGAGCTTCTGCTTCAAAAGCCACAGTAGACCAGCCGGTCAGATGATAATCTGCCTTTAGAATCAGAGGATAAAGGGGGAGGTCGCATGGTTCCTCCATCTCAAATGAGGCACCTGTTTCCATGATACGTTTTTTAAAAAAATCGATATTGCTACGTTGCTTTGGATGAAGCCTGAACCACCACACCCATTTTTTGGGTGATATCTCCATAGCCTTTAACAAAGTTTCAGGTAATGGCTCTTTTATGGGTTGTAAAGAGACAAGAATACGCTTTTCAAAATGCGCCTGAGCAGCAAAAAAGTCCTTTGCATGATCGGACAGATGGTGTTGTTTGTTTTTCCATTCTCCCAACCAGACATTTCCAGCAATATACGGACGATGATGATCGGCCTGTGCTGCCATTCCAATCTCAATTCTTTTGGCTGTTTGCTCTCCCCAGGCCCAGAAATAATCAGGTAACAATTGGCTTCCTCCAGCCGGAATATGATGCCAGCTATTGAATGCACCGTGATAAATGCCTTGTTTACCATGCTGTATATCCGCGATTTTAATGCCGCGACGGCGACAGGCCAGAACAGCGGCCATAAAAAAAGGATCGTAAAAGACGCCGAGCATTACCAGTTTGGGTTGATAAACATCAAGCAACACTTCAAAGACAATGGAGCGTGTTAGAGTGCGCCGGAGCAAAGAACGAAAAACGCCATCGTTCAATGCAAAGTCAATACCGATATCCTGTGCTTTTTTAACCAGACCGGTGAGTTCCGGAAGGGCATCAATTGTCTCTTTCACCAGGCCAAAGCTATCGGGCTCGATGACTGCAGATGGAACTGCAAGTTTCTTGTTTGTCAGTTGTGCGGCCGTGACAATGACCTGGATCTTTTTAACTGACAATCCTGTCTTTTTTGCCAGTCTCCAGATCGGATCGACCAGCCGATCATGATATTCTCCTTCAACACAATCAATCGCATCAATGTGACGCGATAATAGTAAAATGTCGGATGACTGACGTTTTGGAAATGAAGAAAATACGCGCTTGCGCAACTGGTTCGCTGTCAATAACGCCGGTGGCGTTTGCACAATCGATTTTTTCGGTTTTAGATCACCAGCTTTGGCTTTGCTGGCAGGTCGAATATTTTTCTGGGCAGGCTTGGCGGAGAACTCCGCCACCATCTTGCTCCAGAGGTGAATGCGGAGCAAAGGCCAATAATGAATCCCCTCAAATTGCCATGACCAGACATCATATTCATCTTCCATCTGGTTCAGAAATTCAATATGTGATTGCAGGCTCATGATTGACTGAAATGTTTCTCTTGCAAGGGTTTTCCAGCCTCAATTGTCTTTGCTGCGGGACGACCTAGCAGTGTCAATGCTCGCATCGGAGATAGCCCTTCAAGTGGGTGGCGCAGGTAAATGATATCTTCTTGCTGCAAGGTCTGATCTTTTTCAATCGTTCTGGCGGCAATGGCGACTTTCTTTTGAAATTGGCGATATCTGATCTCAGCGGCTGTAAAAGGCTGTGGCGTTTGTGCGCCCATGGCTGGAGCCAATTGACGAATTTGCCGAACATAGGTTTTGAAATCCTCTGGTTCAAGAGCCGATTGCGTATCGATACGCTCCTCGCCTTTCTTCGTGCAAATATGTTTTTCCAGAATAACGGCGCCCGCCCCTACGGCCATCAGGTCTGTCAAGATCGCCGCCGGATCGGCGCTATCGGTGTGGTCGGCATAACCAGTCAATGTCTGAAACGTGTTGCGTAACAGCCCAAGGCGATTGATCTGAGCATCTTCAACACGGGTTGGAAAGCTTTGAACCCCGTGCATGAGCACCACCTGATTACCCCCTCTCGCCAACAAATAATCAAGACTCTCGCCAATTTCTTCCATGCTGGAGGCCCCGGTGCCAATGGTAAAGGGCAGCCCGGTACCTGCAACCGCGCTTAATAGCTCGGGATTGGACAGATCTGATGCATTCAGCTTGTAGGCATCTGGCTGAAGCGTACGCCCCAGTTCATAACTTGGCGCATCGTAAACATAGGCAATGATGCAGATGTCGCGTTTGCGGGCATGATCAGCAACGGCTTGCCAATCCTCCGCGTTCAACTGCAAGGTGCGGATGAGTTCAACATTGGGGAAGTCAGCTGACATATTATTGTCGGCATCAAATATCTCAAACTGAATGGCGTCGGCCCTGGCGTCGGCCGCGACATCAACCAGCGCCATAGCTTCGTCTCGCTTCCCTTGATGTGCGCAGGCCATCTCAGCGATAATAAATGGCGACGTGCTGGCGTTCAATGCCTTGTTGGCGATTTGCAGGTTTTGCGATGGCTGTAGATTTTTTTTCATGCGGTTTCAAGTCCAAGCTGTGAAATGATGGCGGACAGTTTTTCGAGTTGATCAGGTGTCGGGGGCCGTAAGGGAGCACGCTCATAAATCGGCATTAAACCAAGGTGATCCATTGCTCCCTTGAGAGCCACATGCCAGCCAATGGGCACGGCCACATCAAAAAACGGTTGTTCTAGGCGGCGCACGATTTCGCCTGCTTGGGCAAATTTACCTTGCTGGCACAGGTCATAAAAATTTTGCTCCAGCGCGGGGTTTAAATTGCCAAGTCCGGTCAGATAGGCCGGGATGCCAAGCGCTTGACAGCTGAGATATTTACCCATCCCTCCGCCAGCCGCGATAATCGCCAGCCGTTCCCCAAATTCGAGCGCCAAACGCTGGCGCAGGCCCTCATTGCCATTTTCTTCCTTCATGCCGATGAGGGCTGGAATTGTCGCCAGGCGGCGCACAAGTTCAACCCCGAATGGATGAACGGCAGCCGGACCGGTTGAAGCACCGCGCATGGGCATGGCATGGATCAACAAGGGAAGGCTGCACGCCGTGGCGACAGCAGAAAAATAATCGAAAACTGCTTCATCATCATAGTAGCGCTCACTGTAATAGAGCAAAAAAGCGCTTGCTCCAGCGTCCTTGGCCTCTATGGCGATCTCTATGCTTACGGCCAGTGAACCGTAATCTGGATTGGCCGCGATGGTGATGGCCTGTTCTCCGGCCTGCTTGGCAACGATCGAATTTAGCTGCATGACCTCTGCCACCGACAAAAGATTCAAGCGGCTGGTACCCGCCGTCACCATCAAGATGCGTGCGCCATTGGCGACCAGATATTGCACATATTTTCCGGTCGCTTCCGCATCAAGATCGCCATTTTTGCAAAAGGCAGGCAATATGGGGTAGACCGGCCCGGTTAATTTGCTTCGAAGCTGCTCAGGCATATATTTTCTCTTTTTATGGCCATTGGCCGAAAATTTCGCAGGTATGACATTGTTTCAGATGTCCAGAATTATTGATCATTTTTCTCGCGCATGGACATGACATATTCTGCATACGCAAAATCTTCTTCATTATCAAGATCAATGGATTCGCGAGCAGGCATCATTACCCCCTTTGTGCGCCCCTTGTAAAAGCTTCCGGTCAAAGCATAGCGGTCCCACCAGGCTAGAAACATAGCTCCATTGGGGTGAAAATATGATTTTTGATCTTGTGAACGGGTTTTTCCTTGTGTCAAGGGCGACGGATTGAGCAAAGGCTCCAGCAATTCTTCATCGGGTGACAGGCTGACGGCGAACTGGACCGGGAAATCATAAGGACTGACGGTGATGGCCGCATCTATATCCGCATGAAGCGCCGCAGCTGTCGTTTGGATGGTTTTTATGGTGCGAAACGGGGCGGTCGGCAATAATAGCGCTATCGCGTCATAGCGCCCGGCAAAATCGGGTTCATTGACCAAATGGTGCAAAAAGGAAAAAACCGTGGCGTGATCACCGGCATATTTTTTATCTCGGGGCAGCGGCACGACGCCTTCAACGGTTTCTGCCAGCGCCAGGATTTCATCATCATCAGAAGACAGCACCACCGTCTCAAAACATTGACTGCCAACCGCTGCTTCCAGCGTATGACAGACCAGCGGACGGTCATGCAGGACCCGCAGGTTTTTGCGCAGCACCCTTTTTGAGCCCCCTCGTGCCGGCACAACTGCCAGGGCTCGTTTGAAATGAAAGTCCATCGACATGTATTTTAACCTTTGTCCATATCTTTGCTTACCGCCCGTTTTTCTTCGATTTGCCGAATGGATGCGATGACATGGTCGATCATCTGATCGCTCATATCAACACTGGTCGGCAAGCTGAGCCCCGTCCGTGCAATGGCGCTCGCATTGGGGAACTGCTCTTCCTTTGTGCGGCCAAAAGCGGGCTGAATATTGAGCGGTGGAAAAATGTCGCGGGTCTCGATATTCAAACTGCCGAGTTGCGCCGATAATTGATCGCGGGTCATCGGTGCATGGTCCGCAAGGCGGATTGAATATAGCCATTCGACACGGTCCGCCCAGGGTGCTTTTTGCGGCAAGATAATCCAGTCGAGATCGCCAAGCCCTTTGCTATAGCGCGCTGCCAGATGCGCCCGACGGGCCAGAAAATCATCGATCCGCTCCATCTGGGCCAGACCGATTGCCGCTTGCATATTGGTCATACGAAAATTGAATCCGGGCATTAAATGCCAGTAACGGCGCGTTGGGTCCATGCCGTGGCTCATCAATAGTTGCATGCGTTTGAGCAAGTCAGGATCTTTGGAGGTGACGGCACCACCTTCCCCGGTTGTGATGATCTTGTTGGCAAAAAAGCTGAAACAACCGATATCACCAATGGTTCCGACCTGGCGACCATTGACTTGCGCGCCAATGGCTTCAGCGCAATCCTCGATGACATAAAGATTGTGGTCTTTGGCGATGGTCATGATCGCGTCCATATCGGCGGGGTGGCCGTAAATATGCACGGGGATGACCGCCTTGGTGCGCGGGCTGATCGCCGCTTTCATAGCCTCTGGATCAATACACCAATAGTCTGGCTCCACATCCACATAGACCGGGGTTGCTCCGGCATGAAGAACCGCATTTGCAGTTGCCCCAAACGTCAAGTTGGGCACCAATATCTCGTCCCCTGGACCCAGTTGCAGCGCGGCAATTGCCAGCTGCAGAGCACAGGTACCGTTGGCCACCGCCAGGGTACCGGCTTCAGCTTGCCCGGCCGATGGTTCGGGCGAAAAGAAATACTCGCTCAGCTTGCTCTCAAATTCATGAACATATTTCCCGCGTGAGGAAATCCAGCCCGTCGCCAGACAATCGGCAACATATTTGATTTCATTGCCCGCAAGATCAGGGGCTGCAACGCTGAGTTTCCAGATTTCAGTCAATGAAACCATATCGACAGGTCGCCCTTGCTCATCGAGAATAGGAATATGCCGCTTATTTTCCCCTAGCAGGGCCAGCGCTGCAAGATGCCCATCCGCTTCGCGAGCAAAGGTAAAGTCGCGGTTCATATGTTCTTTGACATCATCTTGAAGGGTGCAGCCATCCATGACGGCGCGGCGCACGTCACCATCCGTAAAAACGCCGACCAGGCTCCCACGTTGATCGACCATCAGGGCGATCCCAAAAACCCCGGCGTTCAGCACCGTCAATATTTCAGACAGGGAAGCGCTCTCGTCAAGACAACATTGCTTGAGTTTTTGCTTATCCATAATCACGATTGTCTTTATATTACTTCTTCATTTGAGAAATGCAGTTTGTCAGATCGTCGATCTGCTGATTGTCAATATTATACACTTCAATGACGCAGGGCAGTTTTTTACTCTGTTGCAAAATATCGGCAAACCAAGCGTGCTCGTCGAATGGCTTGTTGCTATCAACAAGACCGTCATTTTCGCTGAGATGAAACGCCCCCGCAAACGGTAATACACTTGCCAGCCACTCGCCATGATCGAAGCCCAAACTGTGAGCGGAAACCTTGGCATGAGCCACATCGACAAGCAAACCGACATTGTCATGATCCAAATGGCCAAAAAATTCAGTTATTTCATCGGCCTCAACCAGCAATAAGCCATGATGGGTACCGGGTTCAAAAGAGCCGTTGGCCACGACATTATTCTCCAACAACAAACGCACATTTTTTTGTGCGGCATAGTCGGCTATTTGCCGGACCGAGTTGTTAAATTGTTCCATGGCTCGCGCACGCTGCTGTTCATTCGGCGCCGTCTTTTTGCGCAAAGCTCCCGGATTGCCAAGATCTTTTGGCCCAAGGGCCATGGCGAAACCCGCATGTATGCTGTAAAAAGGCGCGTTGATTTGCGCCGACCAATCAATCGCCGTACGGCAAAGCGCCAAAGAACGGTTGAGATTTTCCGCATCAAGCGCGGCCAGGTTCAGCACGAAGGGAGTATCGGGGGCAGGGAAATAATTATGCAGTAAAAATGACATCCCATCAGCGGCGGCAGCTTTCACCAATGGCCATTGTTCGGGCGGGCATTTGAGGCCTGAAGCCAGTTCCAGATGGCTGATCCCCGCTGACTGACAACGCGCGATCGCGCCTTTGACATCGCGTTCGCGCAAAGCGCCGCTTGAAACATATGTCGACATAGCTCGCTTAGCCCTTTGCGTTTCCAGGTGATTACATCACAATTATTCGGCGATGGGTTCGGCCACCATATCAAGATACCATTGATATACTTGGGTCAGCCCATCCTTCAGTCCAATAGCAGGCTGCCAGCCCATGGCCTTTAGCTTATCGACCTGCATCAATTTACGCGGCGTGCCATCTGGTTTACTGGTATCTTTGACGATTTCTCCTTTAAAACCGACCACATCGACCACCGCTTTAGTGAGATCATAAATGGTCAGGTCCTCACCAGAACCAACATTGACATGACCTTCGTCCGAATAATGGGTCATCAAATGGACCAGTGCGTTGGCAGCATCGTCGACATGCAAAAATTCTCGGCGCGGGGAACCACTGCCCCAAATCGTCATCTCCTCATCACCATTTTTCTTGGATTCATGGGCCTTGCGCATCAGAGCTGGAATAACATGGGACGTTTCAAGATCAAAATTATCGCCCGGACCATACAGATTGGTCGGCATCGCCGAAATAAAATCACAACCATATTGCCGCCGATAGGCCTGACAAAGTTTTATGCCAGCAATTTTGGCAATGGCATACCATTCATTGGTTGGTTCAAGTGGCCCGGTGAGCAACGCTTGTTCAGGGATCGGCTGAGGTGCCATTTTGGGATAAATGCAAGATGAACCAAGAAACAACAGCTTCTCAACCCCCACTTTATGGGCGGTATTGATGATGTTGGCCTCAATCATCAGATTATCATAGATGAAATGAGCCGGGTAACGATCATTGGCAAGAATACCGCCGACCCGGGCTGCAGGCACAAAGACGGCCTGAGGACGCGCCTTACTCATCCAGCTTTCAACTTCTTGCTGACGGGTGAGATCACAATCTTCGCGTGTCGAGGTTACAATTTCACAATCTTCTGCCACTAAACGGCGTAAAATCGCAGAGCCAACCATTCCGCGATGTCCAGCCACCCAGACACGCTTGCCTTTCAGATTGTAGATTTCGTTTCCAGAAGAGGTGCTGGCTGATTCAGACATGACGTTCCTTGCGGTCTTGTTCTTCAGCGACCACCTTCATATCGAAATCAACCATTTCGAGGACCAGTTCCGAGAAGCTTGTCTTGTGCTTCCATCCCAGTACTCTATGCGCTTTGGACGGATCACCAAGCAATTCCTGGACTTCCGTTGGTCTGAAATAGCGCGGATCGATTTCGATCAAAGTTTTGCCGGTATCAGCATCCAAGCCAACTTCATCCAGTCCTTCACCTTGCCATTTTATGGTTTGCCCGGCATGCTTAAATGCGAGTTCCACAAATTCACGGACGGAATGGGTTTCTCCCGTCGCAAGGCAATAATCGTCAGGCTCATCTTGCTGCAACATGCGCCACATGCCCTCGACATAATCGGCCGCATGTCCCCAGTCACGCTTGGCATCGATATTGCCAAGATAAAGCTTTTCCTGCATTCCCAGTTTCATCGCCGCAACAGCCCGGGTTATTTTGCGCGTTACAAATGTTTCTCCACGCAACGGACCTTCATGATTGAACAAGATACCGTTGGAGGCATGCATTCCGTATGCTTCGCGATAATTGACGGTTATCCAATAGGAGTAAAGCTTTGCCGCCGCATAAGGACTACGGGGATAAAATGGTGTGTTCTCATTTTGAGGGACCTCTTGCACCTTGCCAAACAGCTCCGAGGTAGACGCTTGATAAAACCGTACCTTATCGGCCATATCAAGAATGCGAATGGCTTCAAGCAAACGCAATGTGCCCAGCGCATCAGCATTGCCGGTATATTCAGGCGTTTCAAAACTGACCGCCACATGACTTTGCGCCGCGAGGTTATAGATTTCTGTCGGCTTGATTTCCTGGATAAGCCTTATCAGATTAGTACTGTCAGTGAGATCGCCATAATGCATGAAAAAGCGGGTTTTATGCTCGTGCGGATCAACATAAAGGCTATCCACCCGTGCCGTATTAAAAGAGGAAGAACGGCGCTTGACGCCATGTACAACATATCCCTTTTGGAGCAGCAACGGTGCCAGATGCGCCCCGTCCATTCCAGTGATACCTGTTATCAGTGCAATTTTTTTTGTCATGCCCGTCCATTATTCCTGATTGACCATTCAAATTTCTGTCTGTCGTATATACGCGAAACGTCCAAGATTCAAAGCGTGATTGATGAAAATGCTGTTAAAAGGCAACATATGTAGAATTGCCCGTGATTAACAATCATTTTCATCCCGGTTAAAATCATCCTCATAACGCACGGTATCATCTTCGCCAAGAAAGGCACCAGACTGGATCTTGTTCAGTCGCGCTGGAACCTTGCCGGGGTTTCCAAGGCGATGTTTGGTGCCGATGGGGACATAGGTGCTCTCATTTTCGATCAAAAGAAAGGTTTTTTTCCCAACCGTTACCTGGGCCGTGCCGAAAACCACAACTCAATGTTCAGCACAATGGTGATCGCTTTGCAATGAAAGCTGTGCCCTGGCTTTTACCGACAGGCGTTTTACCTGAAAACGAAGCCTGTTATTGATTGAAATTGGGGGAGGGGTGAATATTTCATCGTCAAGCCGTCGACAATTTGTTGTAACAGGCTTCCATCACCGACAAGCTGCAAGAACTGCTTTGGATACATCCGTCGCGACGGCGGCCAAATACGCGTTCCAGGACCACAGGACAAAATGAACGGGGCAATCACTTGTTGCAGGTGGCATCACCCGAATGAAACATATAAAATTCCCTTTTTTTCACTTAAAGGGAACCTTGTTCAGGCTTTTACATTGATAGTGGGGCGACCGATACTGACATAGTGGAAACCATGCGTTGCCATCTCCTCTGGGGAGTAAATATTACGTAGATCAATGATCACAGGCTTTTTCAGGGCCTTTTTAATGCGACTAAGATCCAGTGCCCTGAACTGGTCCCATTCTGTCACAACGACAAGTGCATCAGCACCATCAATTGCCGCAAAGGGGTCATCAGCATAAACCACATCCTGAAGCAAGTTTTTGGCAGCAGCCATGCCCTGGGGGTCGTAAGCGGTAATCTTTGCCCCAGCCCTTTGTAGCGCCGGAATAATGGTAAGGCTTGGCGCATCACGCATATCATCGGTATTTTGTTTGAATGTCAGTCCGAGCACGGCAAGGCGCATACCGGCAATGGAGCCGCCACAGGCCTTTATGACCTTTTCAGCCATGCGCAATTTGCGTTGTTCATTGGCCCTTACAACGGCTTCAACAATTTCCATGGGAGTGCCATACTGATTGGCCGTTTTGGCAAGTGCCAGCGTGTCCTTGGGAAAGCAGGAGCCGCCAAAACCCGGTCCGGCATGCAAGAATTTCCGACCGATACGCCCGTCCATACCAATGGCGTGCGCTACCTGCTGGACGTCCGCGCCGGTCTCCTCGCACAGATCAGCAATCTCATTGATGAATGTAATCTTGGTGGCCAGAAAAGCATTGGCGGCGTATTTTGCCAACTCGGCGGTGCGTCTTTTGGTAAACAGGATCGGCGTCTCATTAAGATAGAGTGGCCGGTAGAGCTCACGCATAACCTCCATGGCCTGTTCGTTATCGGTGCCAACGATGACCCGGTCGGGATGTTTGAAGTCGTATATGGCGCTGCCCTCACGCAAGAATTCCGGGTTTGACACGACAGCAAAATCACCGTCTGGACGTTCATTGCGCATCAAGGCCTCGACCTTGTCGCCTGTACCAACCGGAACCGTAGACTTGTTAACAACAACCGTGAAAGCGTCTATCATGCCCGCTATTTCCCGTGCGGCACCTTCGACATAGCTAAGGTCGGCGCTACCATCATCACTTCTTGTAGGTGTTCCAACTGCGATGAATACGGCATCGGCGTTACGCACAGCCTTTGTCGGGTCAGCATCGAATGACAGCCTGTTCCAGCGGATATTGGAGGCAACCAGATTTTCCAGACCTGGTTCGAAAAATGGGATTTCGCCATTTCTCAATTTTTCAATTTTTTGCGCATCCTTATCAATGCAGGTCACTTCGTGACCGAAATCGGCAAAACATGCTCCCGATACCAGACCTACATAACCTGTGCCGATCATAACTACCTTCATTAATTCATTCCTTTCGTGCCAAACAGAAATATGAGGAATTAAGTTGAGAAATGATATGCGCCATATATCAACATTCCTGGCTACGTTTCCAGTGAGCTATATTTGCTTGCACATGGTTATAGGGGTGTTCTTGATTTTCTTCGTCGATGTTGTCCAGACTGGTCCAAATATCCGGCCCATCGCCTCTTTTGAAGTTACAATAAGTCCAATTCAACTGTGCCATACAGCTCCATACCCCTAGCCAATCAATTGGTACAACAAAAAATGGACCCGTTTGGAAAAGGTGGGCGCTGACAATGTATTAAAGCGCCGTTGTACAGGTAAACTCCTGTGGGGAAAATAGTAAGCTAAACAGGTTTATTCGCCTGACGGATGGCACATGTGTAAAAAAGACAATCATTTGGCAATCAAAGGAGAAGATCAAACAGAAAAAATTCCCCATTTTGTTGGGCAGCAATTGTGTGATTAAGCAGTTTGCAAAAGATTGGATTGCTGGGCGATCACCACCTGATTATGAAGCGTTACCAGCATACTTCAGCCCCTGGAATGAAGACTGTCATCATGCTGATATGTTGACACAATGTTATGTCCCTAATATGTGTGGGTAAGTGGAGGTATTTGTCTGGTTGATCGAAGTGGTCGATCAAGGTTCTCGGTCTTTGTTCTAAATTTTTTTTACAGGAGTTTGGCTGATGTTATTCAGGTTTCTATTTGTTGGAGTTTTCGTTCAGGCAGTTGTTTCAGCTGCCGTTGCCAAGTCTCCGCAATTTGTGGTTGATGGATCAGAGCAAATTGTTGTTGCTCAAAATAACAGAGACAGATGCTATACTCGTTTTGGTCACTGGAACAAGGTCTTTCGGCCTCGCCATCCCCGCGCAGACCGTGATGGCTGTGTTAATAAACGATTTCTCAACGGTGCACGCCAGAAAGTAGCGCGAGGCGAATTACAGGTTTTGTCGGGGCATGGAGTTAAGCCAAGCCGCTGTGGTGGCAAGAGGATTGGTGATTTGTGTTCTAGCGGCTATTCAATGCGGGTTGATTTTTACAGACGATTCAGAACCGCGCCCAGCGTGCTTGTTTCCTTTGAGGGTGATGGTGTAAGTAATGATTGCTGGGATGGCGGGGCTGCCAGGGTTGTTGTCTATCCAACAAAGATTGACAGGTCCGGTTTTACTCTCGTTGCTTTTGGTTACCCTGTTAGAGTTTACCATGGTAAACGCCGGGAGTGCAGAGGTACAAGCGGAAGCTGGAAAGGCAGGGTTAAGGCCGGCTGGATTGCTGTTGGAGAAGCAAGGTAATGTGTACAGACCTTAGTAAACAGAGCCGCTTATGACGGTTTCATTTGACTTTGCTCCGATCGCTATTTTTGCTTATAACAGACCCACTCATACCACCCGCCTGATAGAGGCGCTCAAAGAAAATCCTGAGTTTGCACAAAGCACTGTCACGATCTATTGTGATGGTCCAAAAAAGCCGGAACATGCAGATAGTGTGGAAGCCACACGCAGGGTTGTCCGCGAAGCTGCGCCTGCGCATGCAAAAATCATTGAACGGGATAATAATTTCGGTCTGGCCAAATCAATCATCACCGGTGTCAGCGAGAATGTTGAAGAGCATGGGCGCGTAATCATCATGGAAGATGATCTGGTGCCGACAAGCGGCGCACTTGGTTTCCTTAACGCCGGACTTGAGCGCTATGTGAACGAAGACATGGTCATGCACGTCTCAGCCTATATGTTCCCGGTTTCGGGAGCTTTGCCCCAAAGCTTCTTTTATCGTGAAGCGACCTGTTGGGGCTGGGGTACATGGAAACGAGCCTGGGATCATTTTGAACCTGATGCAGGCAAGCTTCTGAAAATGGTTGATGAGCGTGATATGCGCTACGAATTTGATGTTGACGATACCATGTTTTTCTATGAAATGCTTAAGCGTCAACGTGACGGTTCACTGGATTCGTGGGCAATTCGTTGGTACACTAGCATGTTTTTACGTTCTGGTCTGGCTCTGCATCCAGGGCGCTCATATATCGAAAATTTAGGTTTTGATGGCTCGGGTATTCACTGTAATGTGGATGATCGTTTTATCGTTTCGCCTACGACTGAGCCGGTAACAAAATGGCCATCTGATATTGAAGAAAGTCCCGAGGCAGTAGCCCTGATGCAACAATATCGTAAGGCCGTCAAATCCCGTAGACGTCAGGCCTATAACCGTGTTATAGGCAAATTGCGTGCTCTTAATCCCTTTCGATAGAATTTTCTGATGGTGTTTGGGAAAACCGATAACAGGCTTGTATGAAGGGTATTTATGTTCTCTCTTGGAAAAAAAAATGCAAAGAATGCCGGGATGATGACATCCGGATCTGATGAGATCATCGAACTAATCCTTGAAAACGAAAACAGTCTGGTGCTTGTTGACATTGGATCGGCAGGTGTCAGCCCCGATATCTGGAGATCACTGGCGCCAGCAGCTACCATTGTAGGATTTGAACCTGATGCGCGTAATCCTGATAAGACATTTGGCCAAGACTACAAAAACGCAATTTTGATTAACAAGGCCATCATTCCTGATGTCGAGGCGGATAAAGTGTCGTTTGTACTGACTGACTATCCTTCTTGCTCGAGCATGCTTGAACCGGACCTGGACGCCCTTTCCAGTTTTGTGTTTCGTGACTATTTCAAACCGGTACGGCGGGTCGAAGTATCGGCCACATCGTTAAGCCGGATGTTTCGTGACAATGATCTGGCGGGAGCAAACTGGATAAAGCTGGATTCACAAGGTGCCGATTTGAGAATTCTCAACAGCATTGAGGCCGAGCATCTTGAGCAATTACTAGCAGTGGATATTGAACCGGGGTTCATTGATGCTTATAAAGACGAAGATTTGTTTACCGATTGTCACGCCTGGCTGAAAGATCAGGGGTTTTGGCTCTCGGAACTTAAATATCAAGCCTATGCCAAGATGCGTCCGGAAACCATGGCGGCGCTAGAAGAAGAAGGCTATGATAAAAAAGAGTTGCTGGCCAAACTACCCAAATGCCCAACTGCTGCCGAAGCTCGTTATTTGCGGGAAATTGCCTGGCTCGAAAAAAATGCCGGCGCGGATGCTGAATTGTGGATCAAAGCCTTTGCAATTGGTCTGGTCGATCGACAGATTGGCTATCTGTTTGATATGGTCCTTGCCTATGAACATCTGATAGGGCGCGACAAAGTCTGTGAAAAAATGCGAAAACTGGCTACCAATGCTCTTGAAGAAGTGCTTTAAGACTGTAGTTGATTTTTTATACATGGATACACTAATTAACGCACAAATATCTGCGTGAAAAATCCATAATTTTTGTCACACAAAGTCTTTTTTGCAGGTCACAATGAGATAAGTATGATGACCAATTCAAATGATGTAAATGTAGAAAATGTTGACGACACGGCAGATGGCCCGAATGTGTCTGATACATGTACTGTGCATGCAGTGATCCCGGTTTTTAATCGCATAGACGATACAATGGCATGTATTGCCAACCTGAAAGAACAGACCCACAAAAAAATAGTGATCATCGTAGCCGATGGCGGTTCCACCGACAATACACCGGATATCCTGAAAAAAGAACATCCAGATGTTGTTGTTTTAACAAGTAAAAAAGAAATGTGGTGGGCCGAGTCCACAAGGCTTGGTATTGATCGGACACTAAGCAATAGCACATCCGATGACGATTTCATCCTGATGCTTAACAACGATACCTTGTTTGACCCTGAATATGTGGCAACACTCATCAAACATAGTAGAGCGCACAATGCAGTGGTATGCGGCATCGTCGTCGATACCGACAATGTTGATAATATCGTTGATGCTGGCGTCAGTCTTGAATGGGACAGATATGATTTTAAAGGTATTTATGAACGTCCTGACAATATCGATATCAAGCTTGATAGTTGTGTATTACCGGGACGGGGTACACTTATTCCAATTACAGCGGTCCGACGTGCAGGCAATGTCAATAGTAAAAAATTTCCGCACTATCTTGCAGATTATGAATTTACCTACCGTTTGAAAACCCGCGGTGGAGTACGGCTGGCGGTGGCCTATAATGCAATGATAAAAACCCGCGTCGATACACCGGAGGAAATTTCACTACAAGACAAAAAAACAGGACCGGTGGAAAGCTGGCAGCGTCTTAAAAATAATTTTTCACGTCGATCGAAAAGTAATTTTTTAGACCATTACCGGTTTATCGACTTGCATGCCCCGGCTGAACACAAGCGTAGGCTGAAACTGAAATTACTAAAAAGCAACGCTTTTCATGTCGTCAGGCCAATGGGCCCCACTAATAATGGCTCAAAAGCATCTGGCCTCATCTGGTACCTTACAATAAGACCTGTTTATCTGACTTGGCGATTTTTCTTCTCTCCTTATCTGGTTACGAGGGATGATGTGGAGAATTACGGGCTGGATATTGACAGTTTGCTGACACAAAATCTGCTGATCAAAACAGGATATCAGGACTATTACCTTTTGACACGGCAAGGTCGCAACGCAGCCCGTCTGGAGCCGAATTTGCGAAAACTTGAGCGCCATGCCAACCGCTGGTCTGTGAAAGCCAACCGCTATCGCGCCACCAGAAAGGCAATACAGCAGTTGCAGACTGATGAGAGCGATCAGAAAAAATAAAATGGCAGTCGCGTGTTTGTTGATGACTGACTGCAATTATCAGAAGTAATAAATGGAAATCCCGGTCGACCCGATGTTGTTATCCCCGTTCTGATTATCATGATTATAATAATCCAGAATGATGACAACAAAAGGTGACCGTAAATGTCTGAAAATTCCGAAAATTTGCAATTGCCCTTTATTATCGCTGCTCAAGCTCAAAAACACGTTACTCACAATGAGGCGATTAGGGCGCTCGATGCGATAGTACAGCTTTCCGTCGAAGATCGCGACCTGACGGCCCCACCCTCGTCACCGGCTGATGGTGATCGATATATCGTTGCTATGTCGGCAAGCGGTGACTGGACTGGCAAAGATGGTCAAATCGCCGCCTGGCAGGATGCAGCGTGGATGTTTTATGTCCCGCAAGAAGGCTGGCTGGCCTGGATTGCTGATGAAGCCATGCTGCTGGCATTTGATGGTTCGGTCTGGAATGAGGTATCAGGTGGCGCTGGCTCGGCCAATCCAACCTCATTGGTTGGCATCAATACAACCGCCAGTGACCCCAACAAGCTATCAGTCAAATCGGACGCGGTATTGTTTTCTCATGATGATGTCATGCCGGGCAGCGGTGATATACGCGCTACACTCAACAAGGCTGCTGTCGGAAATAATGCTTCGTTTTTATTTCAGGACGCCTTTTCGGGGCGCGCTGAAGTTGGTCTGACCGGAGATGATGATTTCCATTTTAAAGTATCATCCGATGGGGTCAGCTGGAAAGATGCTATTCAAATCGATCGCCAGACTGGTATCGTCACCATGCCGTTTTCCAGCTTTGGCAGCGGTGGCGGAAGTGGCGGTGGCGGCACGGCGCCCAATCTCATAATCAATGGTGATTTTCAGATTAATCAGCGCGGCTATGTAAGCGGTGCGGTACTTGGTGGCGGTGTCTATGGCCGTGATCGCTGGAAACAGGCATTGGGTTCTGGACGTCATTTCGTGTCGGCATATAGTGTGACGATTACGAATAGTGACGCCATCCAACAGATTATCGAACCTGTTGTGTTTGGCTATGACAGTCTAGCTAATCTGCAAGTGACTTTGAGTGTTGGTGAGGTGAGTGGCGCTGGAGGGCTTGATTATGATATTGAAGGCGTCAGCGGTAATATTGGCGCTGCAGCCGGGCGCAGCGCAGCGACGGTGACGGTTCCCATCGCTTCAACGGCCAATATAACCGTCAAGCTTTCAGCACCCTCTGGTTCTGATGTGTCTTTTGAGCGGGTCAAGCTGGAAGTTGGTGCCTCTGCGACGGATTGGCAGGCGCGGACGGTGGCTGATGAAACGGCCTTGTGCCAAAGATATTTTACCAAGAGTTACGAGCCAGACACCGCCCCTGGAACAGCTACGGCGGCTGGGTCGCGAGAAGGGGCCAACAGCAAGGCGAATAGCAAGGGCAAGCGGGAACTTTATGAGGTCCTTCCCAACGCCATGCGCGCGGTACCTCTGGTGACGTGGTATTCCCCGGTCAACGGTAACGCCAACACCATTCGGGTCTTCCCAATCGATGCTTATGCAGTCCAACAAACCAACAATACCAGTAAAACAACTGTCGGATATCCCGTAGTAGATCCCGGCTCAGGAGCCCTTGGCGTCTTGCTGGCGGCCCATTTTACGGCAGACGCAGAGTTGTAGTTTTTATTGCTATGCTGAACTTTACATCGAAGTTCTCAACCTGTATCGTTGCAGCTGCTTGAGCGAATGATCAAACCTGAAGGGACGCTATTCTCATGAGGAATAATCTGCAACAGGTGACCATGAAACCTGATGCTGATCCAGCACAAATTGCCGATATGATCAGGGCGCAGGGGATCGCTCTTTTCCCCGGCTATTTTTCTGCAGAGACGGTGGAAAAGCTCAATGAGGAATTTGACCGTTTTCTCAATGAGGCTGAAGCGCGTCATGATACGGCGCTTATCAAAAATGACGGGGGCGTCGTACTTCCCGTCGTTCGCAACAAGATGGATATCGAGCATTTTCCAGTAACATTTGAGGTTTTTGGTCAAAAAATGATGAGCGAGGTTGCTATGGATTATCTAGGTACTCCCGACATTGCCCTTAATCATCAAATCTATGTTAATTATTTTCACGGCGTTGCCAAGCCGATTCAAAAGCTTCCTTTCCTGGCCCATTTTGACAAAATATCAACTTTCAAATTCTTTGTTTATCTGACCGATACCACAGAAGAAAATGGTGCGATGGGGATTGATCCCGGTTCGAATATAGAAAATTGTCAGATACGTGAAAAGGCGCTGGCGCGCGAAGGTCATACCACTCTCATTCCCAACGTCAAAGAAAATATTCAGCTCACGCCTGTCGAAGGTCCGGCAGGTACGCTATTTATTTTTGATACCGATGCGTCGCATGGTGTCGGCTTTGTGCAAGAAGGTCATCAACGGCGCATCATGCGCGGTCACACCCGCACTATAGCCAATCTAAAGCTTCATGGGCTCCAGCATCAGGCGATATGAAGACTTATGTTTAGAATGTAATAGATGTGGGTCGTTGACGTAATTTCCTAAATTATTTTATTGCTGCATTCCTTGCTAAGGGGAGATTGTATTTCTATCAATCTCTCCCCCTTGTAGATGTAATATTTATGGTTTTCTCAAAATAAGCAGCAGTGGGTCGAAAACCGGCTCTCCCTTTGGATTATTATCCGCAAAATAGGGTGGCATGATGATTTTTTCAAATCCATTATAGCAGGTACGAGATTGGAAGTAGCTATCCCAATCGGTGCGACCTGCCTTAATGGTGTCAAATGTATAGGGATAGGCGTCAAAGCCGGTATCGAGAGCCGCGGCCAAAAAGTCGACCAAACGATAGGAGTGATCCGAATTATCCGATTCGCGGATAACGCCGATATCTTCACCGTACAATTTGGCGGCAATTGCCGGATCGAGTGCCGTTGCGTCCTTCTGCGCTTGCTCTGCATTGGTCAAGGAATCGGGTTCGCAGGGTTCAAATGCCATCAGTACTCCACCACTTTTCAGGACGCGATAAGCCTCTGTAAAAGTTGCGTGCAAAGACTCAGAATGATGAATGGCCCCAATGGCAATCACCGCATCCATGGATGCATCATCAAGCGCGGTGGCATTAAAACTGCCGAGGGCGCGGGTGATTTTTTCGTTGTTGGCCTCCAGGTTTTTAAAAACCATTGGCATAATTTCATCAACGGAATATTCATCATAATCGAGGGCATAAACCTGTTCTACGTCAGGCTTTTTGGAAACCAGTGCGGTGCACCAGCCGGTGCCGGCACCAATTTCGAGAATTTGGCCGCGCAATTCATGGCCAAGGAAAATTTCGACTTTTTCTATGGCTCGGTTCCGCCAAACTGTTCTTTGTGTTTTTAAAAACGCACGGGCGCGTTCGGGGCTTAAAAACGGTGCCGTATATATACGTTCGGCAACATAGCGACGCAGCTCAACGGCTCTTTTTTTTACATTGTCTGGGTCCCGGTCAATATTCCAGTCAACTTTTACGGTCATATCGTGTTTTCCTGTTGCTTGGTGCTAGCACCTGTTTTTTGAATGCTCCACTTGAATTCTGGTGCAATGGCGGACAGTTTGCGGTACAGATCTTGCTGGGCGCGCCAGCTTTCGTGGTCGATAATCGTCAGCTCTACGGCTTCGTCGCGGCGTTCGATCTGTCCGCCCGGTTTTTTGGCCAGCATGCACATCAGGCGGTAGGAATCCGGTCGGAACATACGGGCTGGAAAAGGCACACTGAGCTGGTAGCGACCAGCCGGCATCTTGGAAAGCAAGGCTGGTCCCAGATCTTCATCAGTTGAAAATACAATAATGCTGCCCGCGGTATCCCGCAACCCGACGGCGGCGAAATAGGCTTCGCTGGGTTCCCGGATAAGGATCTCCATCTCCACCGTAAATGTCTCGTTGTAATTGATCTGGCTACTTGGCTCACCTATGCTATTGAGAACCTTGATCGACAAAATATTCATTTCCTTGTCAGGGTTTTCCTCATAGGTCACCTGATGGCTGCGAGGGTCTTCTCCCCGGTGCCCAAAGGCATCAAGATAATGGCTGATCGCTTCGTTGGTGTCGCCTTCAAAGACAACCTTGCCCTCAGCAAGAACGATGGCACGGGTGCACAGATTATTGATGGCGCTCATATTGTGGCTGACAAACAGAACGGTTTTCCCTTCGGTGATCAGCTGCGTCATTTTACGGTAGCTTTTACGGCGAAACGAGGCATCTCCGACCGAGAGGATTTCGTCAATTAGCAAAATATCGCAGTCCAGATGAGAGGCGACCGAAAAGCCTAGCTTGGCATGCATGCCACTCGAATAATGTTTGATGGGTTGGTGCAAAAAATCCTGAAGTTCCGAAAACTCGACAATTTCATCATAACGTTCGGCGATCATTTCACGGCTCATGCCCAGAATCGCACCATACAGATAGATATTTTCGTGGCCCGATAATTCGGGATTAAAGCCGGTCCCGACCTCCAGTAAAGAGCCGACCTGACCATATAGCTCAATATGCCCCTCAGATGGGGGAACGATTTGCGACAGCATTTTCAACATGGTGCTTTTGCCAGAGCCGTTGGGGCCAAGAATGCCCAGTACCTCCCCATGCTCGACTGTCAATGACAGGTCTTTCAAGGCCCAGAATTCACGAGTATTCGAGGCTGCTATGGGATAGGGGCCCTTGACCCGCCCTAGGAGGCGTCTAACAAGATGAAGACCCCGTGATATCAGGCGGCGTAACCAAATTTCAAAGGCCACCTCCATGTTTTCCGATGTTGAGGCGGTGCGTATGAAATAGCGTTTTGATAACCCATCGATTTTAATGGCAAATTTCGACATGCAGGCTCCAGCTTCTATTCTGCGTTACAGATAGTCATTAAAATCGCGCTCGGTGCGCACAAAGAACCAAAAGCCCGTGACCAACAAGACAAATGCAATGCTGGTTGAAACCCCCAGCATCCACGGGTGAAATGGTTCGACGCCAATTATAGACCATTTTAATGCGGTCACATATCCAACAAACGGATTGAGCCAGGCGTAGAGGGTTAGATACTTCTCAGGCACCATGGTTATTGGATAGATGACGGGCGACAAAAAGGTGATCAGCATTGAAATGGCGGGCAGAGCAAGGGTCACATCGCGAAAGCGCACGCCAAGTGCGGTAAACCATAGCGATAATCCCAGCAGCATCATGATCAGGGATGCGAAAATAAACGGGAACCAAATGATATTGGGGGACGGAAAAACGCCGCTTAATGCCATGATGACAAGCAATAGCAGGAATTGGACGCCATAATCCACCAGCGACGACAAGATAACCACAAAGGGTAGAATGGATTTGGGGAAGTAGACCTTTTTGGATACGCCTTGATTGCCGCGCACGGCTCCTGCTGACCCAAGAATAATGCCGTTGATGAAAAAGACCTGTACCAGCCCGGACAGCACAAATACTGAATAGGGGATATTGCCAGTCGGCAACCGTGCCCAGATGCCAAAAACCAGTGTATAGACCAACATTTGCAGGCCCGGCTGCAAGACAATCCAACCCATGCCAAGCGCGGTATTTTTATACCGGACCCGAACATTACGATTTACCAGCGTGAACAGTAAGTGGCGGTAGCGCCAGATTTCATCAAAATCCCCGAACCTGCCATATTCCCCCGCCGTGATAACGGTATGCATTTTTCGTTGGCGGTTTTGCACGGGTTCTTCGTCTTGGGCAATATCGTTGCTCATATAGGGTCATTCCGGTGTTTTGACGTCAATTAATTCATGGCGCGCTAATTGGCTAGCAATGTTGATCGGTTTTGTAAATGTCATTGGTTGGGTTTACTTTGCAAAATCAGAATGGCGATTGCGGTGTTGCAACCATACTTTTAATCCTGTCATGAAATTGACGGGGAAATAGTGATCGATCTTCCATAAATCCAATATTAAATTGATCTTCGCCTGTTGATCATTGGCAACCAGCAGTTTGCCCCCTTCCAACGCTCGCCACTTCAGCAATGCGGAGCGCAAGCGTTTTGGTAAAATCTGCTTATTGGTCAATATGTTGTCGGCAGCTTTATAATGTTCTTGCCATATCTTGATGCGGGTCGCCTTGTCTCCCGCCAAAGTGCTGGAGCCGTCATGCTGGCGGTAAAGATAGAGTATTTCGCGGGTATGATTGAAAACCAGTCCGGCTTGCACGGCCTTGATGAGCCAGAAGCGATCAGCTGCCAGCGGAAATTGCAAGTCGAACAGGCCTATTTTCTCTAGGACTCGCGGGCGAAAAAAACGAGCATTTATGACCGGGATACCAAAAAGCAGGCTGGCATAAGACGGTTGGCCTTGTGGCGTTCGTTGGGCAATGTCCATGGTATCGTCCATTTGGCCTTCAGCATGCATATAGCCGACCGCGCCGGTCAAGATGTCGGTGTCGGGATTCGCTGAAAAATGGGCCCTTACATGTGATAGGGTATTGGGAGCCAGTAAATCGTCGGCGTTGAGAATGCCTACGATATCGCCCGTTGCCATCGACAGGCCGCGATTCATCCCGTCATAAATCCCTTTGTCCTGGCGTTGGTCCACACGCAAATCTGGATAGTTCGCCAAGATATCAGCGGTTCCATCCGTTGATCCGCCATCTGCAATGATATGCTCGACATTATCGTCATCCTGCGCTATCACATTTTCAATGGTTTTACCGATAAAAGCTTTCGTGTTGTAGCTCGGGGTGACAATCGATATTTTCATCAGGTACATCCGCTTCGCATAGACAGACATGTCTCGCAGTGGTCAGGAAAGTCTGTATCAAGTGCAGTCTCCGGACGCATTGCCAGTGTCTTGAGATTGGACACTATCCTATGTCTGAGTGGTGCGCAACAGCCTGCCAGGATTGCAAAAATGGTCGTCAAGTGACGGGTTGTTAGAAATAAAAAAGGAGTGGTTGTATGCCGGGGGTGTGGGAAACGGTTCAAAAAGATTACGAGAATTTTGAAGGTATGCTCGGGTCACTTGATGCCGCTGTGATGACGGCTGTGCTTGAATATCAAAATAATAACAATATCGAGGGACCGCTAACCGAATTTGGTGTTTACAAGGGGCGTTCGGCAGCCATTTTAGCAAGATTTGCCAGAAAAGATGAGGAGCTTCATCTTGTCGATGTGGCGGCTTACCTGGAAAAGGAGAAAATGGCAAAAATCAAACCAGATTTTCATTTTCACCAGATAGATTCTGCACTATTTATAAAAAAGGCCTTCAAAGGATATAAAAAGTCAGTGTTTCGTTTTGTCCACTCAGATGGCAGTCACACTTTCGATAATGTCTACAAAGATTTGAAAGTCACAGAAAAAATCCTGTCACCCGAAGGGGTGTTTGTTATCGATGACTATTTCAACCCTCATTATCCGCAGGTTCCAGCAGCCCTCAACTGGTATCTGGCAAAACAAAGAACCAGTTTGCGGGTTTTTCTGCTGGGTTCTAATAAATGCTATTTGTGCCGCGCCAAGAATCACTCGCGCATGATGCGTTTTGCGCTCACCCAGTTTCGCGAAACAATGGAGAGCTATGGGTTCCCCGTTCAAATGTCAAAAACCGACGCCAACCCGGCTTTCGATTGCTTCAGTTTTCGAGGTATTAATCAAGATAAACTCAAAGATGAATTCTACGGCGAGCATCTGTATAAGGGTTTTTACAATCCTGATAAATATGATCGCTGACAAAAATAATACTCATAGCCAAACATGTTGCATTGGAGAATATTTGTGACAAAAGCCGTAATTCTTGCAGGTGGTCTGGGTTCGCGCCTTAGTGAGGAAACCGTTTTGAAGCCCAAGCCCATGGTGGAAATCGGTGGGCGGCCAATCTTGTGGCATATCATGAAAATATATGCCAGCCACGGTATTACCGAATTTATTATATGCCTTGGTTATAAGGGCTATGTCATCAAAGAATATTTTGCCAACTATTTTCTCCATAATTCAGATGTGGTGATTGATGTTGGTGAAAATTCAGTAGAAATCCTCTCCAAGCCGGAAGAAAACTGGAAGATATCACTCATCGATACCGGCCAGAGCTCCATGACCGGAGGGCGCATCAAGCGCATTTTACCATATGTTGGCGATGAACCTTTTTGCATGACCTATGGAGATGGGGTGGGAAATGTTGATATCAAAGGTTTGCTGAAACATCATGTCCAGTCCGGGCGCAAGGCCACCGTCACCGCAGTGCGTATGCCGGGGCGATTTGGTTCGCTGGAAGTCAAAGACGGTGTTGTTTCGGCCTTTTATGAAAAACCTCATGGTGATGAGGGGCGGATCAATGGCGGTTTCTTCGTATTGTCACCAGAAGTAGGCGAATATATTGATGAAGATGCAACCACCTGGGAGCGCCAGCCGATGGAGCGGCTGGCCAGTGATGGGCAGCTGTCAGCCTTTACGCACGAAGGGTTTTGGCATCCTATGGATACGTTGCGCGACAAGGAATATCTCGTCAAACTATGGGAATCAGGAGAAGCTCCTTGGAAGAACTGGGCGTAGTGGCGCAAACGAATATAAAACCTGACTTCTGGCGCGGTCGACGGGTAATGGTAACCGGCCATACCGGCTTTAAGGGTGGTTGGCTGGCCCAC
This sequence comes from Alphaproteobacteria bacterium, assembly GCA_024280475.1. Taxonomy (GTDB): domain Bacteria; phylum Pseudomonadota; class Alphaproteobacteria; order Rhizobiales; family JAKIUO01; genus JAKIUO01. Next base: position 27,320 of record JAJRQA010000135.1, on the reverse strand, counting down.
TGGCTGAAAACCATGGGAGCCGATGTTCTTGGCTATGCTCTGGCGCCGCCAACGGAGCCAAGCTTTTTTACAGCGGTTAAAGTAGGGGACAACATAACCCACGTTGAAGCCGATATTCGCGACACCGAAAAAATGGCCAGCGAGTTGGGGAAGTTTAAGCCCGAGATTGTTTTCCATCTGGCGGCCCAGCCTTTGGTTCTTTACAGTTATGACAATCCGCAAGAGACTTTTTCATCGAATGTGATGGGGACGCTTAATGTGCTCGAAGCCGTGCGCGCCTGCGCCAGCGTCGAAGCCGTTGTTAATATTACATCCGACAAATGTTATGAGAACAAAGAATGGCTGTGGGGCTACCGGGAGGGCGAGCCGCTGGGCGGATATGATCCCTATTCAGCCAGCAAGGCCTGTGCTGAAATTCTGGCCAATAGCTACCGTTTGTCCTATTTCTCTGAACAAGGAGCGCCAAGACTTGCATCGGTGCGTGCCGGCAATGTGATTGGCGGCGGTGACTGGGGCCTTGATCGTCTGGTACCTGATATGATGACGGCCTTTGCCAATAATGAGCAAGTGGTTATCCGCAACCCGCACGCTATTCGTCCCTGGCAGCATGTGCTTGACGCTTTGGCGGGCTACCTTCTTTTGGCCGAGCGACTTTACAGTGCTGAAGGGGCTGATTATGCTGAGGCATGGAATTTTGGGCCTGACCGGCAAAGCGAGCAATCTGTCGCCACTATCGCGCAAATTGCCCAGAAATCCTGGGGAGACGGTGCTCAGCTGGATATTTCCGGGCAGGTATCTCAACTTCATGAAGCACATTTTCTCAAGCTCGACAGCACCAAGGCGAGGACCCGTCTTGACTGGAGCCCGCAATGGGGTCTGACCAGCGCCATTGAACAGAGTGTCAGTTGGTATCGACATTTTTATCAAGGTAATCAAGAGACTATGGCGGATTTTTCAAGCCAGCAGATTGCTGAATTTAGTGCCGGGACAACAACGTCCCTCGATCTTCAGGGACGTGTAAATGGCTGAATTGCCTGGAACTCCTTTGGGGGCAGCGCCAGAACGCATATTGGTAACCGGTGGCGATGGATTTGTCGGACGCAATATTATTGACCATCTGAGCGCGCAAGGAGATGTGCTGGTTTTCACTGGTACGCGTCGTGGTGATCACATACCGCCCTCACCAGAAGGGGCGGCGGCAGATATTGCCACTGGGGTGACCAGAATATTGTTTGATGTATGCGACCGCGAAGCAATGGCCGCGACCCTGGAGGCAGTGAAACCAACCCACATCATCAATTGTGCAGGCTACGGCATCTCTCCAAAAGATCAATGTGCGGCCACGGCGTTGGCTGTGAATGTTCATGGCGCGCTTGATATGTTGCAGCTTGCAAAGCGCTATGGGGTGAAACGCTTTGTACAGTTGGGGACGTGTTCAGAATATGGCCCAAAAGAGGGGTGTATCCACGAAGACGCGCCGCTTAACCCTGTGGGTGATTATGCGGTCACAAAGGCCGCTGGGTCATTGCTTCTCATTGAGGCGGCAAGAGGCGCAAAGGTCGAGTTGCTTGTCGCCCGTCTGTTTGGTGTTTGGGGACCATATGAACCAGCGCATCGTCTTTTGCCGTCCATCATGACCGGTATTGGCGAGGATAGGCCAATCGAGTTGAGCGAAGGGACGCAGGTTCGTGACTTCTCGTTTGCACCAGATGTGGCGACAGCCCTCGTGGAATTAACCCTGAAAGCAGATTTTTTATCCCACGATATTGTCAATATTGGCAGCGGAAACGGCGTTTCCGTGCGCGATTTTGCCAGTCAGGCAGCCAAAGCGCTTGAAGCGGAACATTTGCTCCGGTTTGGCGTCTTACCGATGCGTCGCCATGAAGTTCGCTCGCATATCGCAAATGTTGCAAGGTTACGGGAAATACTGGGCTGGACGCCGTCAACAACCATCGCTGCCGGGGTCAGGATGATGCAGCAAACAGCTTGACGAAAAAAACTCAATCTTTAGAGTCCGCTTCAAAACGTATGGCTCGATTTTATATTTGTATTTCGCTCCTTGAAGGGGCGGGTTTGTGTGAGACTTTGAGGGATTTCTAAACTATGTCTTTGCGCTTTGATGAGGAGACCATCACTGTGATTGCCGGGATTCCACCAGGCGATTCCGGCACAGGTCGAATGATGCGGCAACTCGTGTCAAAATCCAAGGCAGGAAAACTCCCAATGCGTTTTGTTTACAAGGCGCGTCCCGCAAGGCCGGTCAGGGCCATGGTGAAGGCCCGCGATTTGCGGGGTCTTTGGCAAACCGTTCCCTCCTATCTGCTGGGGCAGTTTGTTTTTTACCTGCAAGTATTAGGATTGATGATCAACGGTTCTGGAAAGCTGTTAATCATGCATCCTCAAACTCTGGGCTTTAAGCTTACCGTCTATTTTCTGGAGCACTGGTCACCCGGCAAACTCTATATGTATGTCTTGGACAATAGCTATTTTTGCGTGCGCAGCTATAATCACATCGCTGGGGAAAATAAGGCCTGTCGTCGTTGTTTGGGAGGAGATTTCTCGCCTCGCGAAGAACTTGGCTGTGAGCCGTTTCCCATCAAAGATGCTGCCGCCTCTCTCTATACGAAAGCCTTACTCCAGGCTGGGAGAGACGGAAACATTAAATTTCTTTCCCAAAATAAATTGCAATATGAAGCGCTGAAAAGTCATTTTGGCGCTGACAGTCGTGTCAAGGTTGTGGGTTTGTGGGGGGAGGAATGGGGCGAACCTTTTGATGATTTTGCTGATCGCGGCCCTGCCGATATCTGTGTTGACACCGAGCTTGACAATCAGGATAAAAAGCAGATTATTCTGCACAGTTTTTTTGTGCCGGCCAAGGGGGCCGATTGGTTCCTGGAGTTGGCAAGCCGTTGCCCTGATATTGAATTTTTATGCCCGTTTCCCAAGCCCGTCTTACTGAAGCCATTGCCCGAAAATGTAAAATTTGAACTGATGACCTGGGAAACCGGATTACGTGATGCGATGGAAAGGGCCTATATGGTGATGGTGCCATCGCTTTGGTCGGCTCCTATCGAGGGGGCGTTTGTTAAATCACTTGTAAACTCACGCCGTGTCGGTATTGTTGAAAATGACGGTGCCTTTCAAAGTGAGGTGCCAGACTGCATAGTTCTTAGGCTTTCTCAAGATGTTGATAAGGCCGAACAAGAACTTCGTCAGGCGGTGTTGGATGGATGGCATGCAGATCCTGACAGACTTAAGAACTGGGTCCATGAGTTTCGAAAAGACAATGAATGTTTTTTCGAAAACCTTGTCGAAGCAATAAAAAATAATTAAACGTCCCTCTGGTAAGGCGTTAGATAGAAGATACCTTGATGCTGAAACACGAGATTGACAAGCGCATGCGCTCTTTTGGACGCCCCTATTTGGTTGCCAAAATGTTTTACAGGAAAGTACGCAATATGACTGTTACGAAGACACCGCTGGTTCCAGATTATATCTATGCGGCGCGTGTTCTGGATGAGGATGTGCCGTGGTTCGAACGGCAGTTTTTCAAAAATGTCGATAATTATGACCCCGAGGTCGCCGACACCAAAGAGCGTTTCAATTATGCCAGACGCATCGGTTATGGATATTTCGCCCGCCTGAAAGAAGAGCTGGAGAACAATTCTGCCCCTTATCGCGAAGTAAAAGATAAAATTGCCGAGCTTGGCAATAAGGGCACTCACTGGCAGTATATTCCTTCATTACTTAATGAAAAATCCGTTGTTTATGGCTTTGGCATTGGCACCGACATCAGTTTTGAAGTTGAGTTGGGCAAGAAGCATGGTTGCAGGGTTTCGGTGTTTGATCCGACCCCGCAAGCCACCGAATATGCGTTGCAAGTGGCCCGTGATGAAGAGCTGATTGATTTTTACCCCTTTGGACTGTTCTCGCGTGATACCATGTTGCGCTTTTACAAACCAACGGAGGCTGGTCTTGGGTCGCTTTCTGCAACAAACCTGCATTACAGCGATGTTTATATCGAAGCGCCGGTCTATCGCTTGCTGACGGTGATGCGTCAATTGAAAGATGATCATATCAATTTTCTCAAAATGGATATTGAAGGCGCGCAATATGACGCCATTGATGATCTGTTGTTTTCGGGTATCAAAGTCGACCAGATCGGGGTTGAATTTGACCAGCCGTCGCCGCCGTGGCGTTCCGAGCGCTGTATAGGAAAGCTCTATCTGGCTGGGTTCCATCTGGTCTTTATCGATGGGCTTAACGCCTTGTTCGTGCATGAGCGCCATCTAAAAAGTGTCGGTAACTAATCACGATAGCCCCGTTTTGGCAGCGATTTTGGATCGTCTGCCAATCTGTGGCTATTTGACGATATGGGCGGGGACACCGACCGCGGTGATGTGGTCTGCGACATTGTCGATCACCACCGCCCCGGCGCCAATGGTGCAATATTGGCCTATTTTCATGCCGGGTATAATCGATGCCCCGGCGCCAATCGTAGTCCCTTGACCGATCTCGACATTTCCGGCCAGCACGGCGTTGGGGCCGATAAACCCGTAGTCTTCAAGGACGCTGGCGTGATCGATGACAGCTGCGGTGTTGACGACTGCATGGGCGCCAATGCGTACCCCGCAGGAAATGACAGCTCCCGCTGCAACAAAGCTTCCTTGCTTTATTTTTACGTCTTCAGCAATGATGGCAGTTGGGTGCAAAACAACGGCAAATGTCAGTTTTGGCCATTGTTTGCTCAGTCGTTTGGCGAGGCTGCGCCTGATTTTGTTGTCGCCAATCGCAATAATGACGCAAAGCTCGCGATATTCCTCCAGCAAGTGAGCGAGTTGATCGTCATCTCCGCGCACCAATACCCCTTTTAGCGACGTGCCAACGGCAAGTTCGGGCGCCAGAACGGCAACAGGATCATAGTCCTTGCCTCGTCTTGCTGCGTCTATTATGACTGCAGCATGTCCCGAACCACCAAGGATCGCTAATGATTTCATTGCTCATGTCCTTCACTTCTCAACGAGGAGAGTTCGTCTATAGTAGGTGCGCTGGCGATCAAGGGCGGTTGGATCTATAGGATCGCAAGGCGGTTTCTTGGATTTACGAATAGTTCGAATATATATAATTTTATTCGATTGAAAACACATCTTGTCGAGTTATTATTATTGCAAGCATGGGCGGTTAGATGGACCAACTTATCAGCGTGATTATTCCTGTTTATAAGCGTCGTAAATCTGTCGTCAAAGCCATTCTTTCGGTGATGGAACAGGGCTATGGCAATTTCGAAATTATAGTCGTTGACGATGGATCTCCGCAACCTCTTGATATATCAGAATTAATAAAAGAGGATTCAAGGATAAAACTAGTTCGCCTGAAGAAAAATAGTGGTCCGAGTGCAGCGCGAAATGCGGGGGTTCGGGCTTCATCGGGTGCCTGGTTGGCCTGGCTTGATTCAGATGATGTGTGGGCGCCAGAAAAGCTATCACAACAAATGTCTTTTTTGGAGCGCCTTGGCAGTGAGCGAAAAATGGTCGCTCTTGCCACTGGCTTTGAATATGCTCATCCTGATGGTCAACTGGACAGGCGAATACCGGTTCCGTCATCGAATTCGCGGCATTTCTTTGCTGGATGCTGGTTTTGTCCCGGTTCAACTGTGATGCTGCACCGCTCTTTATTTGATAGGGTTGGCCCCTATGATGAAACCATGCGGCGCCTGGAAGATCTCGACTGGTTTATCCGGCTTGTTCTCAATGGAGGAAGGCTGGAGGTCGCTCCCATGGTGATGGCGACAATCAATGTCGGTGATAAAGCTCCTTACCAAACCGTCTGCAATGCCGGCGATCAGATCATCGAAAAATATAAATCCTTTACGCCAGAAGTGACAAAACAACAAATGAGTAACCTGCGCGCGTATCTGCATCTTGAATATGCCGCATCAGCCATCAAGCGCGAGCGGAATTATCTTAAGGGGACCTATCATTTGGCCGTATCTCTCCTCAGTCATCCGCGTCTCCGGCTTCAGCTGTATCCATTTTGGCAAATACTCGATAATGGATAAAGGCGGTGAGCATTTCTAATGCGTGATTCCTACTATTCGACTATCGTTGCGTGCTTTTCCATCAGTCGGGCCGTTGTGCATTATATATGCGCAAGGGGTAGGTCCCCGCAGCATCAAGTTTTTCGATTGATTGCTTGACCAGCCAGTTAACAGGCTCCACTTCAAATCCAGCCGATGAAAGAAGGTCGGCGAAATTCGCACCATATTGTCGGTAATGATGGTGATGTGAGTAATCGGGTATGAGCCACTCTTCGCTTTTGGGTAACTGCATGGATTCTGGTACGGAAACATTGAATATCCCGCCGGGTTTCAGAACGCGATAAGTCTCTCTTATGGCACTCATATCATCAAAAATATGCTCGAGTACCCGGTGAGAAATGATCCAATCAAAGCTTTGATCTGGAATGTCGAGGGCAGTGAGGTCTTCGATGAAGTCAACATCTCCACCCAGATTTAAGGTGGTATAGGTCATGTTCAGAGCTGAAGCCCTGCTCTGAAACCAGTCCCGCGCTTCTCCTTCTGGCGCGATATGGAGAATTTTTTTCCCTTCCAAAAGATTTTCGTGCGAAGCGAAATAGTAGGTCAGAGCTTTTCCGCGGGACAGGCTTTCCCACGTTCTGGAAAAAATGGAAGCTCCATACGCGGCGTCATGCTGAGCCACAAGATCTCGCACGCTGTCCCAGAGGTCTGGATGTTGGCGTACGATCACTGAATGAATAACCCCGGAGCGAATGTCACTTTTGGCCAATGCCCGGTTGGCTTTTTTTCGTAGTTCATCCGTCTGGGCTGCATTTCGAAAATGGAATAGAGCGTTGCGTATTTGAGCTTCTCGTGCCGGTTCATGGAATGTTGGAATGGTCTCGCAATAGGCCTTGAACAAGGCTTGCAAATCATCATTATCCATATCTCGTATATTGATGTGAGGATCAACGTCTTTGGCAATATCCTCTACGGAGCCGCCAAATGTGGCAAGCTGTGGAAAGCGATGGATCATGGCCTCAATCTCGCGCCGTCTGGCGTTCAGCCTTTTTAAAATTTCCTTGCTATTTGTCATTTTTGGCTTTTTTCCAGTCTGTCTGTTTCGCTCATATTTTTTAATTCCGGGAGCTAGCGTCGATCATTGACCAATCCAGCAAAACCCCTGCTGTAACATCACATGTCAGTTGTACCCCGGCAAGCAAATCGACCTGGTCCGGGCGAATGCCACTGCCAGGGCGACGAAAATCGAAATCGTCAAGGGATAGCCTGTCGCCTTTTTTCATATCAGTTCGCAGTACGACACTGCGGCGCATTTCGCGCAGATTGGTCTGCTCGCTTGCGGTTGGTGCTTTGTACCCGTTGCCAAGAGCGGCTTCCGTCTCGCGGATACTCGCCACTAATGCCTTGAATTGCGCGGGATCACTAGAGGCAGCGTGATCTGGTCCCTCGGCGCTGCGATCGAGAGTGATATGGCGCTCTATGATCGTTGCCCCCAATGCTGTTGCGGCGATGCAGCAGCTCTCGCTTTTTGTGTGGTCGGAGTAACCGGTGATAACGCCAAAACTTTTTTTCATGGCCGGGATGGTTGTTAAATTGGCTTCTGCTGGGTCCGCGGGATAGTTGGTTGTGCATTGCAGTAAGGCAATATCCTGATTGCCGGTCTCGCGGATAGCGCGCAACCCGGTGTCGATTTCAGCAAGGGTGGCCAGCCCGGCCGAGAGAATGAGCGGCTTTCCCTTTTTCGCGACATAAGACAGGAACAAGGGCTCCGCAATGGATATGGAGGCAAGTTTGTAGGCTGCAACGCCAAGCCGATCCAACAGATCAACATCTTCACGGTTATAGGGTGTGGACAGAAACAATATGCCTTTGGCGCGGCAATGATCAATAACCGACTTCAGATCGTCGTCGGAAAGCTCCAGCCGACGCAGCATTTCGACCTGGCTTTCCGCCGGGTCGGTCAATTCGCGCTGATAGCGGGCTTTAACCGCTTTATCTGTTGCCACCCTTTCGGCCTTGAAAGTCTGGAATTTGACACAGTCTGCCCCGACGTCCCATGCGGCATCAACCAGAGCCAGCGCCTTGTCAAGGGAGCCGTCATGATTGACCCCGGCTTCAGCGATGATAAAGACCTCGTGACCGTCGCCCACAAGCCTGTTCGAGATTGTGATATCTAACATATCTTTTCCTAGTATTCATCCAAACAGGCAGAATTATTCATGAATGGCTTGCGGTATCATAAATTGCGCCATGCGACCCTGCTTGTGTTAAGTTTGAAATTATCTGATCTGTTCATTAACTTCAATTTGTTGGTGGGTGTGGATCGAGATGTTGAAATGTCGTTTGGTTTTTATGCCTAACTAAAATCATACATAATCAGAAAAGCCTCACACCGCATTGAACGACACTACACCAGCTCTCCCCGACCTGTCACCTGTTGAAAGTTGTGAAATCATCGCTCGTTTTGATGACGGTATCCTGCTATTGCGCGAGCTTGAGTTGCAACTCAAATTCGCCGATATGATCGCTCGTTGCATGGAGGACGAACGTAATCCGGCCAGCATCATCCATAGCCAGGCGGGTATGATCCGTGAGCGCATATTCGTGTATTTCTGCGGCTATGAAGGCTGCAACGACATGAACACCCTGCGTCATGACCCCGCCTTAAAAATGGCTTGATCGCACAGAAAACGATTTTTTTTCAGGCATTTTCAAGCTATTTTAAATACACTATTTTGTGATCTGCGTCACACCGCCGGCTCTTTGCGGAGCTTATTTATCTAGCTATGGGAAGCCACTAACGGCCTCTCGCGACGTTTAAACAACCGCATCTAGTCATAGGAACAGCTTTGAAAATCTAATGATCCAGCCTCTCATAGCCGCCATTGGCCCCGGTGTGACCAGTGTCTCGAAAAAAAATTAACCACTGTTTGAACTAAAAGCGCCCTCAGAGCGACTAACCCGCATGAGTACCATAACTGCATTAAAGGTTGACTGCAGCAGGTCAAATTTGGAACTCTCTATAGAGAGGTTTCTTCATTTGAAACGGCTGCGAGTTTTATCTAAGGAGTAGAATAATGATTGTCGACTCATCAACTCAATTGGTTTTTCCTGATTTGTTTTATCGCCTTAGTGGGTTTGCTGCTGGTCACGATGCGTTTTTGAAGCTTGAGGGATTTAACGTTACCGGCTCAATCAAGCTCAAGGCGGCAATTGGCATGATTGAAGACCTTGAGGAGCGCGGTATTGCGGTTCCTTTTGAAACAACGATCGTTGAATCTTCATCTGGCAATCTTGGTGTCGCTCTCAGCCTCGTTTGCGCCAGCAAAGGCTATCGGTTTATCTGTGTAACGGACCTCAATGCCAATCGCGCCAATATGAGGGGAATGGAGGTTTACGGCGCAGAGGTCATCGTCGTCGACAAGCCCGATCCTGAAACGGGTTATCTTGGAAAACGACTACAAGTCATTGACAAGATACTGAAAGTAGAGCCAAATTCGATTTGGCTCAATCAATATGCTAACATCGCTAACAAGATGACGCATATAAATAAAACAGCGGCAGAGATCGCACGAGAATTCGATAAAGTCGACTGGGTTTTTGTAGGCGCAGGGACGACGGGAACGCTTTCGGGTGTCGCAGAGGGGCTGCGCGAAAAATTCCCGCAGATCAAAGTTATTGCTGTCGAGCCGGAAGGGTCGGTCACGTTTGGTGGCAAGCCTGGACCTCGTGCTATTCCAGGAATTGGTACAAGCGTGAAGCCAAAACTTGCTAAATCTGTCAAGCCTGACGAAGTCGTAACGATCAGCGAAATGGATACTGTTAAGGCTTGTCTCGCGTTTGCCAAGGACTATCATTTGCTGGTTGGCGGCAGCACCGGCTCGGTTCTTGCAGCAATGAAACAAAAGGCGGGCGCGTTCGCAGCAGGCGATACCGTTGTTGCCATTTCTCCAGATCTTGGCGAGAAATATCTCGACACGATCTATGACCCATCCTGGGTCGACGCCAATATCCGGCGTTCCGCCAAGACAACCTTACGTGCTTAGGAGACTAAATCGTGGTAACTGCACCAGTTTTTAACGTCATTCCCGGTTCCGCCGTCAGTGACTGCATCGAAAGCAACAGATCTTCGGTTTTCGAAGCCATTGAAAGCACCTACCGCCTTCACGCAAGTGGGGATACGGTGAACCCAGACAGCTATTTTCTTCTTTATCCCGATAACCCCAGTGCACGCATAATCGCCTTGCCTGCACATCTTGGGGGGCGCGTGCAAAAAAGTGGTATCAAATGGATATCGAGCTTTCCGCAAAACCGGGCGTCAAATCTTGCCCGAGCATCGGCTGTTCTTATCCTCAATGACGCAGAGACCGGCTATCCGATTGCCTGCATGGAGGCCTCGGTCATCAGTGCGACACGAACTGCTGCATCGGCCGCGCTGGCGGCTGAGCATATGGCCGCCAAACCGTTTGAGGGGACCTTGAGTATTGTGGGGACCGGTATTATTGCGCGCACCACGGTCGAATGGCTGATGTTCCGTAATTGGAAATTTGACGAGGTCAATCTTTTTGATCTAAACCGCGACGAAGCGGAGCGCTTTGCCAAATGGCTGGGAGATAGCTATGGCTTGAAAACGAATATCAAGACGCAGCTGGACGACACGCTTCGCGAGGGCAGCTTGATCATTTTCACGACAACCGCTCCAGCGCCCTATGCCTGTGATGAAGCAAGTTTTGCGCATAACCCGACTGTGCTGCACCTGTCTTTGCGCGATATTGGTGAAAATATCGTTCTTGGATCCCAGAACATCGCTGATGATGTTGAGCATTGCATGAAAGCGAAGACTTCGCTCCATCTGGCTGAAATGTCGACCGGAAATCGTGATTTCGTAACGGGAACGCTCGTCGACGTCATGGATGGCAAAGTTGAATTATCGAACAGCACGCCGCGTATTTTCTCGCCTTTCGGCCTGGGTGTTCTTGATTTGGCTGTGGGAAATATTGTCCTTGAACAATCAAGCGAAAGTAATGGTATGGTGGCGTTCCCCGACTTTTTCGCTCATGCGGTACGGTGGGAATGAGGGATCAATCCACATATCAACTCTCCGGTACCGCGGACGGAAAAATCCGTGATTTGTTTGCTTTTGGTTCGCAGATCTGGGTGCCTGAAGGTGCCCAGAATGTCGCTCAGATGATTTACGCTCCCTTTACGTTCAACGAGGAGATAGCGGGTCATTTTGAGAAGGTGCTGTCCGAAGATGAGCGCTTGCAGGCAACGCGCTATACGATGGCACATGATAGGGCGCTTTTTGTGCAGCGGCGTGCATTTCGTCGCTATTGCGGGTGCCTGGCGCTCGGCCTGAAGGGCTCATTGACGCAGATTCAATTCGTGACACGCGATAAAGGGCGCCCAATTCTTGTTGAACGTCCCGATATCTGGTTTAGTTTTTCGTCCTGCAACCGGGGCATGCTTGCGGCATGGTCACCAACCCACGCGCTGGGTGTTGATATCGAGGATCAAACCAGAACGGTTGAGGCAACGCAGATTGCGGATGCGTTTTTCTCCCCTGCAGAAGCAAAACTCCTTCATGCAGCAGATGAAACTATGCGCCAACAAAAATTCTTCGAGCTTTGGTGTTTGAAGGAAGCAGCTCTTAAATCGATCGGTGAAGGTTTGCCATTTGGTCTGGATCGCTTCCGTTTTGACCTGGAACCGGCACCAAAGATTGTCGAAGCACCGAGCAAGCAAGGTGGACCTGACAAATTTTCTGCCTACCTCGTTAAATCCCGGGAATGTTGTGCTAGCGTTGTGATACGCTATCCAGGTAACGATGATGCTAGCAACAGCACACGGCAGGGAATTAAGCTCGGCGATAATATCAATGGGTTTCAGTCCCCAACATCGGAGTGGTGAATTCATCATGAAAGCGATCGACAAGGCAAACTCCAAGACGGCAACATCCTCGTCCACCGATGCCTCTCCAGCTGTTCAGACGGGTGGCACAGAACAAATTCTTGCCGATATTCTTGCCGGGGTCTTGAAGGTGGAGCGCGTTGATAGCAACAGTCATTTCTTTGACGATCTTGGAGCCGACTCGCTCAACATGGCGCATTTTTGTGCGCGCATTCGCAAACATGGGGGGCTGCCGTCCGTATCCATGAAGGATGTTTACAGTCAACCGACAATCGCGCGCATGTCGAAGATGCTTTTGGCACAAATTGAGCAGGCGGCAGCGGATCAGGCTGAGGCATCCTCACCTGCTGTCGAACAAGCTCTTGCCGATATTCTTGCCGGGGTCTTGAAGGTGGAGCGCGTTGATAGCAACAGTCATTTCTTTGACGATCTTGGAGCCGACTCGCTCAACATGGCGCATTTTTGTGCACGCATTCGCAAACATGGGGATCTGCCGTCCGTATCCATGAAGGATGTTTATAACCAACCGACAATCGCGCGCTTGTCGAAGATGCTTTTGGCGCAAATTGAGAAGGCGGCAGTGGATGAAGCTGAGATATCTTCACCCGCTGTCGAACAAGCTCTTGCCGATATTCTTGCCGGGGTCTTGAAGGTGGAGCGCGTTGATAGCAACAGTCATTTCTTTGACGACCTTGGAGCCGATTCGCTCAACATGGCGCACTTTTGTGCGCGCATTCGCAAGCATGAGACCTTGCCGTCTGTATCCATGAAGGATGTTTACAGCCATTCGACAATCGCAAGTCTGGCGCTGACGCTATCGCAAGATCGGGCATCACCTGCACCCATCGCCCCCAGTCCCAAGACAGCAAGTGAGCCCGTGATGCCGCGTGAACCGGTGATGTCGGAGAGTGCTCGAAATTTCGAATTCATGCGTTGCGGGGTGCTGCAATTACTGATCAGCTTCACAATGGTCTATATTGGCGCTGTTTTGGTCACTCAAGCTTATCAGTATGTCGCGGGAGCCTCGGGGCTCACAGATATGTATCTTCGTTCCTTGATTTTTACCACTGTCGCTTTTGCCATCATCTGCGTTTTGCCGATCCTCGCGAAATGGGGACTTATTGGCCGTTGGGAACGACAGGAGTTTCGGGTTTGGAGCCTGGAATATCTGCGATTTTGGTTTGTGAAATCCTTGGTTAAAACCAGTCCGCTGGTCTTGTTTACAGGCACACCGATTTATAATTTTTATCTTCGCGCGTTAGGGGCAAAGATCGGGCGCAATGTGGTCATTCACACGAACCATATGCCTGTGTGCACTGATTTGTTGGAAATTGGCGACCGTGCGGTTATTCGAAAAGATTCCTATTTCAATTGCTACCGTGCTCATGAAGGTCTGATCCAGACCGGCCCGGTTTCTTTGGGCAAGGACACTTTGTTGGGCGAGATGACGGTGCTCGATATCGACACCCAGCTTGGCGATGGGGCTCAGCTTGGACATTCCTCTTCCTTGTATTGCGGGCAGTCTATTCCAAAGGGCGAGTATTGGGTTGGTTCACCAGCGACCCAACGAACCAGTGTCGACTATCGTGGCGTCCCCAACATCGATCAGGGGAATTTGCGAATAATTATGTATTGCTTGCTTGGATTACTCCCAGGGCTACTCATTCTGCCCGCTTTGTTTGGAGTGACAATCGAAATCATCCAAATGCTGGCAGAGCGCCCGCATTTCTCGGCGCCCGGCACACAGGCGTTTATGTTTTGGACGTTTTTTACAGATGCTCTGACGATTTCGGCAATCCTGTTTTTTGGGTCTTTGGTGACCGGACTGCTGTTTGTCGGCACCGTGCCACGGCTTCTCAATCTCGCGCTGAAACCGGGCAAGGTTTACCCGCTATACGGTATCCATTACTGGCTACACCGGGTTATACAAAAAAGCACCAATATCAAATTTTTCACCTATTTGTTTGGAGATAGCTCCTACATCACCAATTATTTGCAATGGATTGGTTATGATCTTTCTGGTGTTGTGCAGACCGGCTCTAATTTTGGCATGGACGTCAAGCAAGACAATCCCTTTTTGGTGACGATTGGTTCTGGAACGGTCATTGCGGATGGTCTCTCGGTCATCACGACCGACTATTCGAGTTCATCCTTTTGTGTTTCCAGAGCAGTGATTGGGGCCGATAGTTTTGTCGGAAATTTTGTTGCTTACCCATCACAAAGCAAGGTCGGGGACAATTGCTTGCTTGCCAACAAAGTACAGGTGCCGCTCGAAGGAGAGATACGCGAAGGCACTGGTCTTCTTGGTTCCCCCAGTTTCGAAATACCTCGATCTGTTCTACGTGACCGGAACTTTGAGTTGGACGATGAAGAGGACATGGCAAAAAGGTTGAGGGCCAAAAACAGGCATAATCTAGGGACAATGGGTATATTCTTGTTTGCTCACTGGTTTTTGTCCTTCATTATGCTTTGTTTGATTTTTGGAGCTGGTGACCTTTATCTTGTTCTAGGAACTCCGGCAGTCGCTGTCGCCTTGTTTTTTGTCGCCATATTCGGGGTTGGCTATTATATTTTCGTGGAGCGTCTCAGTATCTGGTTTAATCCCCTTCAACCGCTGCAATGCTCGATTTATGACCAGCGTTTTTGGTCTCACGAGCGCTACTGGAAGCTCATGACAACCAGTGCCCAGTTGGCGATCCTTGACGGGACGCCGTTCAAAGGGCTGGCCTGGAGGCTGCTTGGTGTGAAGATTGGCAAGCGTGTCTTCGACGATGGTTGTGGGATGACGGAGAAAGCCATGGTCGCTATTGGAGACGACTGTACTCTCAATATGGCGAGCATAGTACAGCCGCATTCCCAAGAGGATGGTGGTTTCAAATCCGACAAAATTGAAATTGGTGCAGGCTGCACGCTGGGTGTGGGAGCATGGGTTCACTATGGCACCAAGTTGGAAAATGGTGCGCAGTTGGCACCGGACGCCTTTTTGATGAAAGGCCAGGAGGTTGCCGCGAACACTCGTTGGGCCGAAAACCCCGCCAGAGAAGTCATGACGTAATCAAGACAGGTTCTGTTTGAACCAAAAGAGCGATTATGCCGACTAATCCGATAGATGTCGCATGATCACGAGATAATCGGAGGTCAGGTCAAATGACAAAACTATTCAATACCAGCCAGGAATATTGGCAACATGCTCTTGAGTTCGGTGGGGTGACGTCGATCCCGCGTTGGACCAGTCATCCAACCAAATCGGTAGCGGAGCACAATTCGATAGTTAGCGATGATCTCGCATTATCTATGAACAATTTTGCGCTCGAGCACGCCATCTCAAATCGCACAATATTTCTCACGGTGCATGCAAAGGTCTTGGCCGCTTTGTCTGGTGAATTGGAAGTCTCAATAGGATATGTAGCAGGCGATAGCCAATCGCCATTGCCTTGCCGATTGGCTGTGCAACCGGGTTCATGGCAATCGCTGGCGCTCGATATTCACCGACGCGAAGAAGAATTATTATCACATTGTGAGTTTCCCGTGGGCGAATTAATGCGCAATTTGGACGACGGGCAGGCGCTATTCGAGACCGTTTTCGACCCAACTGGGAATATTGATCAGCTACCCGCCAGTATGGTGTTTTCTTTTGCAATGGTGGAGCAGGGCGACAAACCAGCATTTCGCTTGCGATATCAGACACAAGCGCTCGACGCAAAGAGTGCACAAAGAATTGCCGATTATCATCTGACCGCATTGGCGCAGATGATCGCCGATCCCCAAGCCGACCATCACACTCAAAGTTTACTTTCCACTGATGAACTCCACTTCCAGATCGAAGGGCTGGCGGGGCCGCGCGAAGATCTGCCTGATCTGCGTTTTCATGAATTGTTCGAGCAGCGTGTTGAGGCCGAACCTGATGCGGTGGCCGCCGTGGATAAAGATCAAAGCTGGACTTATCGTGAACTCAATAGTCGTGCTAACCGCATAGGCCGCTCACTTCTGGCTCAAGGCGTGCAGCCGCAAGATATTGTTGCGGTGGTGATGGAGCGTAACCTTGACTGGATGGCATCTGTGATCGCGGTATTCAAGACAGGCGGCGTGTATTTACCGATCGAACCGCATTTTCCTGCGGATCGGATCGCCAGCATGTTGTCACGCGCCGAATGCCGTTTTGCGCTCACTGAACTGGGGAGTGACAAGACCCTTGATGGAGCCCTTGAAACATTACCCTCAACTCAAACGTTTTTTGTTGCCGCCGCTTACGAAGAGAGCGCCAGCGACGAAAATATTGGCGTAAAAGTTTCACTTCATGATCCTGCCTATATCTATTTCACTTCGGGTTCCACTGGCGAACCCAAAGGGGCCATGTGCGAACATGCAGGATTTCTCAATCACCTGTTGGCAAAGGTAGAAGACTTTGGCATTGAACAAGGTCAGGTGGTCGCGCAAATTGCCCCGCAGTGCTTTGATATCTCATTGTGGCAATTGGTTGGAGCACTCATCGTGGGGGGACGCACGCTCGTGATTGAGCAAGAAATCGTTCTCGATATTGAAAAGTTTGTCGATAAAATCGTCGAAACCAAGGTTTCAGTCATGCAGGTTGTGCCATCCTATCTTGAGGTTCTCTTGTCCTATCTCGAGGAGAAGGACTGTCCCCTGGATGATCTTCATTGTGTCTCGGTCACCGGTGAGGCGCTTTCAATTGAACTTGCCGAGCGCTGGTTTGCCACTAATCCTCAGATCAAGCTCGCCAATGCATACGGGCTGACAGAGACCTCAGACGATACCAATCATGAAGTTATGCATGAGGCGCCATCGGGTGATCAGGTTTCGCTGGGGCCCTGTGTCAAGAATGTGTATGCCTATATTGTCGATGAAAACCTGTCACCTGTACCGCTTGGCGCGCCGGGTGAAATTGTCTTTTCGGGAGTTTGTGTTGGTCGCGGCTATGTGAATGATCCAGAGCGGTCGAAAATGGCATTTATGGATGATCCCTTGCGCGTGGGAGAACGGCTTTACCGTAGCGGGGATTTCGGTCGTTGGCATCCAGATGGCAAGCTGGAATTCCTGGGGCGTCAGGATGCCCAGATCAAGATCCGTGGTTTTCGAATTGAAATCGGCGACATCGAGAACAGCATAATGCGTGTTCCAGGTGTCAAGTTGAGTGCTGTGGTAGTCGTTGAGCGCGGCGCGGGCAACAAGCAACTCGTGGCATTTTATTCGGGTGAAAAACAAGTTGAGGCTGCAGTGGTACAAAGTTCACTGGAGCAAGCCTTGCCCGAATATATGGTCCCCTCAATCTTTCATTGGCAAGAAACATTACCGCTGACCGCTAACGGAAAAATTGACAAGAAAAATCTCAAAAAACGTGCTGCTGAACTCGAGGATCAAACTGGTATTTTTGAACCGCCTGAAACCCCGAGCGAGCAGATGATTGCGAAGGCCTGGGCCAAAGTACTTGGCATTCCAATTGAGAGCATTGGTCGAAGTGATCACTTCTTTGATTTGGGTGGCACATCGCTTTCGGCAGTGAAGCTCGTCATCGCGCTTGGCAAAAAAGTATCATTGAAGGATATAACCCAGCACAGGGTTCTGTCCGAGCTGGCCGGGCATATGGATGGCAAAGTCTCTGGTTCAAAAGGTTTGCTACAAAATCTGTCAGAAGACCAATCTTCCAAGCAGGTTGCCTTGGTGTGCTTCCCCTATGCCGGGGGCAACGCGGTTAACTACCAACCGATTGCCAGCGCCTTGAAAAATAGTGGTATATCTGTCTATGCTGTGGAATATCCCGGCCATGATTTGACCGCGGAGAGAAAATCGTTTGCCTCGATCAACGAGGTTGCGGAGCAAGTGGTTGGTGAAATTGCCGCTCTGGGGCTGACCAGCGTCATGCTGTGGGGCCATTCATCAGGTGTGGCATTCGCGATCGAAGCGGCGCGGGGGCTCGAAGCGAAAGGAATAGAGGTGCAGCGCATTTTCTTGGGAGCGCAATTGCTTGGCGATGCCGAGCACCGCCTTGATGCCATCGAAACTTTGAAGCAGCAAAGCAATAGCGAAATTGCTGCGAAAATTAACAGCGATAAGGGTCTTGATCCGCTGCATGGCCTCGACTCTGGGCAGCTCGATCGTGCCGGGGCGAGTTACAGGCACGATTTCAATGCCGCCAATCAATATCTCGCCGAAATTCAGGATAATCCGCCCAAACAAAAATTGCAGGCACCTGTCACCGTGGTTGGGGCAGCAGACGACCCCTCGACCCCGGATATGTTGCATCAATATCGCGCATGGCAGGCTATCGCTGATCAGCCAGAATTACACCTTCTTGAAGAGGGCGGTCACTATTTTTTGCGTACCCGTCCGCAAGAAGTAGCGCAGATCGTTTTAAACGGCGCCGACCAAACGAAGGCGTCGGTTTTGAATAAGCAAGACAAAGGAGACAGCAATGTCAAACTCACTCACACAATTTGAAGTGCTCGAGCAGTCCGGCAAGCCGGCGATATTGCAAGTCGACCCGGAAAACGATGCCCTTGGATGGGCCAAGGAGTACAAGGATCAGCTTCGCGCAACTGTTGGTCAGTATGGCGCTGTCATGGTTCGTGGACTGGGTCTGAATGATGCATCTCAAACGGGTGATGTCTTACGCGCTCTGGGGTCCGATTTAATGACCGAAAGGGAAGCCTTTGCAACACGCGAAGTCCATTCTAACAATATTTATTCTTCTTCGGCCTGGCCGCAAAATCAGCAAATGTGTATGCATCACGAGCTAAGTTATGCGCGTGAATTTCCCGGTCTGATGATGTTTGCCTGTCTAACTGCGCCAGCTGCTGGCGGGGCGACAGCAATAGCGGATGCCACAGCGATTTTGAAGGCATTGCCTGAGGATATGGTCAAAAAATTTGATGAACACGGTTGGATGCTGACACGCAGCTACACCGAAGATATAGGCATTTCAATCGAAGACGCGTTTGGTACCGATGACCGGAGTGACATTGAGAGTTATTGTCAGGCGAACGGTATTGAATGCGAGTGGCAATCAGACGGCGGGCTTCACACCAGCCAGCGCCGTCGCGCCGTGGTAGAGCATCCACGAACAGCACAGCGTTGCTGGTTTAATCAAATTGCATTCTTGAACGAGTGGACACTTGAACCAGAAATACGGGAGTTCCTGGTCGATGTTTACGGGGACGACGGGTTGCCATTTAACACGCGCTTTGGCAATGGTGATCCGCTTAGCGAGGGCGATGTGCAAGCAATCAACGCGGTTTACACGGAACACACCATGCGTGAACCCTGGCAGTCTGGTGATTTATTGCTCGTGGACAATATTCGCATGGCGCACGCGCGCGAGAGTTTTGAGGGGACGCGTGAAGTCATTGTCGCTATGTCGGACCCAACGCGCCTAAAAGATTAGTGCGCGTCAAACAATCCTTATTTTGCGCGCCATAAATCATGTCTTTTGATTCACTGAAAAATGGATATGCAACAAGAATAAAGGATTTTCGTGGTTTTTATATACGACTTTTGAATTGGACACGCTGATCTTCAATAGTCACGCCTTTACCAGATTGTCGGAATTCTTGCCTTGAATATATTTACTCATCGCATTGCGTGTATCGATGATAAGGACATTTTGTTCAGCAAGAAGTTTCCAATCGATCTGATCGTGGTCTGTGCTTATCAAGATGGCGTCATATGACTTTATATTGTCGGCAGTCCACTCAATTGAGTGTTTCCCCACCAATTCCGGGTATTTTCTTGTCATGGGTATCTGAGAAATATGAGGATCATAATAATCTAATTCGGCGCCGAGCTTGTGAAGCAATTCCAATAATTCGAGAGAGGGGCTTTCACGGGTGTCATCGACATTTTTCTTGTAGGCAAGGCCAACGATCAACACGCGCGACCCTTTTACGGATTTTTGTTTTTTGTCGTTCAGCGCTTTGGCTAATTCAGAAACCACATATTGGGGCATATAGTGATTTATTTCACCGGCCAATTCAATAAACCGGGTGTTTAGTTTGAACTCTCGCGCTTTCCAGGTGAGATAAAACGGGTCGATGGGTATGCAGTGTCCTCCAAGCCCGGGGCCTGGGTAAAAGGCTGTAAAGCCGAATGGTTTGGTTTTGGCGGCTTCGATCACTTCCCAGACATCGATATCCATGGCGCTGAAAATCATTTTTAGCTCATTCACCAATGCAACATTTACCGCCCGGTAGATATTTTCAGTCAGTTTTACCGCTTCTGCAGTGTCGGCGGATGAAACCGATACGACCTGTGGAACAACGGTTTCGTAAAGGGCAACTGCCACTTCAAGACTATCTGCTGTGTCGGCGCCAACGACCTTTGGAATAGATGTCGTTCCAAATTGGCTATTTCCCGGGTCTTCGCGTTCAGGCGAGTAGGCGACAAAAAAGTCTTTATGGGCGCGAAGTCCGGACCCTTCTTCGAGGATTGGTTGCAGGACTTCTCGTGTTGTGCCTGGATAGGTTGTTGATTCCAAAGTGATCAACTGTCCCACCTGCAAATAAGGTGCAATGGCTTTTGCGGTCGCTGCGATAAAGGAAATGTCTGGTTCGCGGTTTTTAGTCAATGGGGTCGGTACGCATATCATCAGAGCATCCACATTCGCGGCTTTACTGAAATCGCTCGTGGCGCTACAGCGTGGATTTGACATCATCTTTGCTATGCCCTCAGCATCGATATGCTCGATATAACTTTCCCCTTTTTCTAGTTTGATGATTTTGTCTTCGTCAATATCAAAGCCGACCACCGAAAATCCCTGTTCCGCAAACCCGATCATCAATGGAAGCCCAACATAACCAAGACCAATCACGCCAATGGTAGCGCTCGTGTTTGTAATTTTGGAGATGAATTCGATTTTTGTTGTCATGATCTCAATAGGGTTCCCTGCTGTTTTATGGGGCCAGCATCAAGTCTACGGCTCCTAAAACGGATTGCGGCGGTGATCGTAAATCTATGTACCAAGGCCAACTCATAACGGGACAAGGGTCAATGAGCAAGTCCTCTGAAGCGCCGGCAATTAAATGCTTTTCGTCCAGGTTTGGCCTGGGCAAGACTGATATGATCTTGCGGCGCCCTCAAAAGGGGCAGGTTGCTATTGTCAAATGCAGTTTGCAGCTTCGTGAGCGCTGGCTGCCGTTTATCAACAGATTTTTAGAGTTCAGCGTGAACTCGTCCGCACAGGTCGATGTGGGAGGTCAGGCACTCCTTGAGCGACTGGCAGCGATAAGAGTTTGAAAGCTCGATCATCTATGCTCTTTGAGCGTCACTATAAACCTGGCACCGCTGCTACAATAGAATGTTTCGCCTGTTTGGAACCCATGTTTGTCAACGGATAGATTTTCCTTGGAATGCTGGATTATTGCGCTTTTTGCCTCCCCTCAGAAAAATAGGATCAGCTAAATATTCCCCTGTTATATTTTTAGACCATTTTTGATCAGATATTTTTCCCATTCATAGGCTTGCTGTACGATGGTATTGAGGTCGTCAAGTTGCGGCTGCCAGCCCAGTTCTGTTCTTATGCGGTCGGCTCCGGCAATCAGGGCCGCAGGGTCCCCTGCACGGCGATCGGTTAATTCGACTGTAAAATCAACCCCAACCGCTTTTTTGACAGCTTCGATAACCTCAAGCACAGAATAGCCAATACCATATCCGCAGTTGAGAATTTTGTTCTCTCCATTGTTTCGTAGATGCTCAAGGGCCCGCAGATGGGCTGTGACGAGGTCGGTGACATGGATATAGTCGCGAATACAGGTACCGTCCGGTGTGTCATAGTCAGTGCCATATACCTGTAATTTGTCCCGGTCTCCAAGCGCTGCTTGTGAGGTTACCTTGATCAGATGGGTGGCGTGTGGGGTGGATTGGCCAGTGCGCCCTTTTGGGTCTGCTCCGGCCACGTTGAAATAGCGCAGAGCGACAAAGTTCAGATCATGAGCGGCGGCGGTATCTTTGAGCATGATCTCTGTCATCATTTTTGAAGAGCCATAGGGTGAGATCGGGTTAAGGGGGGCGTCTTCGTGGACTGGATTGGCATCGGGCATGCCATAAACCGCCGCGGTCGATGAAAAAATGAAATGTTTCACGCCAGCTTTTACGCCAGCAGCAATCAAGGCGCGCGATTTGATGGTGTTATTGTGATAATAACCAAGCGGATCTTCGATAGATTCTGGTACCACAATGGAGCCCGCAAAATGTATAATCGCATCGACATTGTAGGTGCTGATGGTGTTGGCGAGTAACTCCATATCGCCAGCGTCCCCTTGAACGAAATCAGCTTTGTCTGCGACTGCCCAGCGAAACCCTGTCGATAGATTATCAATTACGACAACCTCAAGACCAGCTTCTAGCAACTCCCAGACCATGTGACTGCCGATATAGCCAGCGCCACCTGTTACTAATACGCTCATTTGAGAAACCTTTTTACTTTGTTGAATGTTGGGATTGTCCCTGATCATCCGTATCGACATGATCTGAATAATTTTCGTATGATTAGCTTAGATTTTGATTCAAGAACAGCCCTTAGTCAGCAGATGCGATGGACAAAAGTCGCGGGCATGGCAGATCTTGGGTGGTGGATTGACCCGGTACTTCAATATGGCGAAGAGGACAGGGGGTTCCTGGCCCAGCCAATAAAGAATGGATTGAGATATTTTCGATCCTTCTTGCCATATCTCAAAGGCAGACCATCAATGGTCACAACTTCGCCGCCGGCCGCTTTCAAAATGGCATGTCCCGCAGCGGTATCCCACTCCATGGTTGGGCCAAAACGAGGATAGAGATCGGCGTCTCCACAGGCCAGTAAGCAGAATTTCAGGCTTGATCCTATACTATGCAACTCGCTGACCTTTGACTTTTTAATAAAATCTCTGGTTTCATCCGTCATGTGAGATTTGCTGGCAACCACGACCAGGCCCTTGCTGGCAGGTGTTCTGGTTGAAATTGATTTCAGGTCGAGTTCATCAAGGGTTTTCACGGGTTCAAACGGATCGAGGCGGGTGCTCATTGCCTTGTCGGGGCCAAGTGTCAGGTAAAGTTTTTTAATGGCCGGAGCATAGACGATACCAAAAACCGGCTGGCCTTTGTCAACAAGCGCGATATTGACTGTAAATTCGTGGCTTTTCTTGATGAATTCCCTGGTGCCATCCAGAGGATCAACAAGAAAAAAGCGATCGCCGGTTTCTGGAATATTTCCTTCACTCGCCGCCTCTTCGGCAATCACGGGAATGTCGGGAGAAATTCTGGCAAGTGTTTCAAGGATAACAGCTTCGGCAAGCCGGTCAGCCTCGGTCACGGGGCTGTTGTCGCTTTTTTGTTCGACCGAAAAATCTTGCTCATAAATCTGCATTTCAAGACGACCAGCATCCTGCACAGTAGACAGTAATTGTTCTGCCAAATGGCGTATATGTTCCATATAAGTGTTTTCGATCTGCAATTTTATTGAGTAGAATATTCAAACATTGGCATTTGTGTCACTGATAGGTTCTTAAACTATTTGTCTTGTCTGCGCTATCCATGGAATTTGCAACTTGCGAAGGCCGATGTGTAAATATTTTGCGCCCGATTGCTGAAGAGCTGCGTACCAATGGCAGCTGATCTACATAGAAAAATCAGTCGTTTTTATTGGCCGCTGTGGGAGTGCCGCTATCGCCGGTCTGGATGACAAATCCGACGTTGCGAGCGGCGCCGCAAAGCCAGGTCATGAAGGAATGAGCATAGCTGCGGGGGATTGACAGATCGTAATGGCGTGCCTCTGATTGCCATGTAAGCAGCACCGGAATATGTTCGATAACCGTATGGGCTGCTCCTCGTGTTTGAAGCGCTTTGGCGTGCCAATCAAGCGCTGTGCCTTTTGACAGAATATCCGCTGCTTTTTTGCCCGTTAGCCGGAGAACCATTTTCCCTTCGCTTTGATCGAATATGGAAGCGGATTGTTCCGCTTTTGACTGTATCGCTGCGAGGGCATCAACAGCCCCCGTTTTTTTTGCCATTATCCAATATTCCAAAGGACCGGTTGCGCAAATGAGCAAGCCATTTTTGCTTGCCGCCGCCATCGGCGCGAGCGGGGTTTCCCTGCCCAGATATTGCGTCACTATCCTGGCAAGCGTCAGCGGATCATTGTTGTGTGCGATCATTTGCAGCTGGCAGATATGTTGCCGCTCCGCAATGATTACACCAGGTTTTTGGTTTTGATCGCCAGAGACCTTCGGCGGTAAAAATGTTGCAAGGGCGCTGCGGGCCTGCATAGGTTCAGACATGCGTTCTCTCTCCCTCTGGGTCAACAAATACCGGCTTTGATATCACGGCTTCGGTCTGTTCATTGTGCAATGGCGAGACGACAAAAATTTTTTCGCCAATTCTCGACCTGCCGCGATCCAACAAGGCAAGGCCGATGAAATGATCACAAGAGGGGCTGTAAACCGCCGTGGTCACATGGCCTTGCGAAACATCAGACCCGATCGAAACTAGATCCTCTACCAGATGCGCTCCCATTTTAAACGAAGCACCCGCTTCAACGGGTTTGAGGCCAACAAGCTGTTTTGTGGTCTCAAGCACAAGGCCAGCACGGTGCGCCATGCGGCGACCGATAAAGTCTTTCTTTTGCGACATCATGCGGCCAAGGCCAAGATCGTGCGCGGTGGTGCGCCCATCAAGTTCAGGTCCCGCCACATGTCCTTTTTCAGTGCGCATCACTGTCATGGCTTCCGTGCCATACGCGGTGATCCCCATGGATTGTCCAGCAAACATGATCGCCTCCCAGACGCTTTGGCCAACCCCGGCATCCGCATAGACCTCATAGGCTAGTTCGCCGGAAAAACTGATGCGAAAGATGCGCACGAAAGCTCCATTGATCGAGCCATTGCCGACCGCCATAAACGGGAAGGCTTCATTGCCGAGATCAAGCCCATCAATGATGCTTGCCAGTACGTCGCGAGATTTGGGTCCGGCCACCGCCATGGCTGCCCAATTTTCGCTGACCGTACAAAACTGCACGTCCAGTTCTGGCCAGATTGTCTGATGGCAAAATTCCATATGGGCAAGCACGTGGCCGGCATTGACCGTCGTGACAGTGATGAAATAATGATTTCTGGCAAGCCGCGATACCGTCCCATCGTCAAACATCATGCCATCTTCGCGCAGCATCGCGCCATAACGGGCGCGCCCGATTTTCATCTTCGAAAAGCTGTTTATGTATAACCGGTCGAGAAACACTCCGGCATCGGGGCCTTTCATTTCGATCTTGCCAAGCGTCGAGACATCGACCATGCCAACTCTCGACCTGACGGCCAGCACTTCGCGTTTGACAGCCATGTCAAAATCTTCGCCCGAACGGGGATAATAGTAGGGGCGCAACCACAATCCTGCATGCGTGAACACGGCGCCTTGTGCGGCGTGCCAATCATGCATGGCACTATGGCGCACCGGGGCAAATGCCGCGCCCTTTTGGGGGCCGGCAAGAGCCCCCAGCGCCACCGGACCATAGAGCGGCCGGTAGGTGGTTGTGCCGGTTTCTTCAAGCGATTTTCCCCGCAATTGCGAGAGGATGCCAAGGGCGTTGACATTGGATAGTTTGCCCTGATCGGTGCCCATGCCAAGGGTGGTGTAGCGCTTGGCATGTTCGGCATGTCCAAAGCCTTCGCGTTGCGCCAGTTGCAGATCGCCAACCGTTACATCATTTTGTAAATCGACAAAACTTTTACTGCCATCGCACAAGTGTTCAGGCATTTTCCAAAAGGCGTCAATGCCATATGTAAAGTCTTGCGAAACGAAGGGGGAAGGGGTTTGTTCACCTGCGCTATGACCGCATGCCTTGGCCGCCTGGCGTCCGGCCTGCGCGGCTTTTTCGAGACTGGCCGCGAGATCAAAAAATCCGGCAGCTCCCCCAGCTACAAAGGCGTTATCGCCCGGTTCGCTCAATGAGTAGGCGGCAATGTCCTCGCGCCAGTCAGGTCGCTGACCAAGATGCGACAAGAGATGGGTGGTTGGATTCCATCCCCCTGAAACACAAATGAGGTCGCAGGTTTTTAGATGTTTTTCTCCCTCGCCAGACAAGGGTGTGATATGCGCGGATCTGACTTGATTTGTACCCGTAATATCTGTGAGGGCGTGCTCATAAAAGATCTCGATATCAGCTGGCAGTATTTTAGCTCCCGAAGCGCTTTTGCGTGTATCAACAACGCTCACATCAGCTCCCGCCACGGATAGATCACGGGCCGTCAGGTAGGCATCATCATTGTTGGTAAACACAATCACAACACGTCCAGGCAACACGCCATAGCGATTGAGATAGTTGCGGGCGGCCCCCGCCAGCATGACGCCGGGTCGATCATTATTGTCGAAAACCAATGGGCGTTCAATCGCGCCTGCCGCGCAGATAAACTGTTTGGCATTGATCGTCCAAAGGCGCTGGCGTGGCAGATCAAGGCTTTGCGCCTGCTTGTCACCAAGATGATCGCGCACGCGCTCCACAGCGCTAAAGGTCATGCCGTCATAGCGGCCCACAACGGTTGTGCGCGATAGCATTTGCACATGCTCTCTCATACGGAGCTGGTCTTTGATTTGACTAACCCATTGCCTGGCGGGCTTGTGATCAATTTCTAACTGCTCACCGCTCAAATACCCGCCCGGCGCGGGTTGATCATCAACAAGCAATATCCGCGCACCGCTTTTTGCGGCCTCACTTGCGGCGACGAGCCCCGCCGGGCCAGCACCGACAATCAATATATCGCAGTGAAGTTGGCAGCGCTCATAGTGATCAGGGTCAGGCTCATTTTGCAGAGCGCCAAGACCTGCCGCACGCCGGATCATCGGCTCATACAAGGCATACCAGAAGGAGCGCGGCCACATAAATGTCTTGTAATAGAAGCCAGCCGACAATAATGGCTTGAATAGAGAATTAATGGCCAGCAGATCAAATCGCAAAGAGGGCCAGCGGTTTTGACTAAAGGCTTCCAGCCCCTCAAACAGCTCAACGGTTGTGGCGGCGATATTAGGTTCGGTTGGTGCGCCGTGCCCCAGCGTGACAAGGGCATTTGGTTCTTCAGGGCCAGCCGTGTAGATGCCGCGCGGGCGGTGATATTTGAAGCTGCGCCCTGTTAAAGTGATGCCGTTCGCCAAAAGTGCAGAGCCCAGAGTGTCGCCAGGATGTCCGGTATAAAAGCGGCGATCAAACGAGAAATTGATCACCCGTGAGCGATCAATCATGCCTCGCTCTGGCAAGCGATTTCTTTGCTGGTTCATTCTTGAGCCTCTTTTACTCTTGGTGCTGCAAGGGCAGTCTGGTCGATGATGTGTGTGGTGGTATCGCGGGTAACAATGAGCCAGGAACGACAGCCTGACACATGATGCCAATATTCCTTGTGCAGCC
>JAJRQA010000134.1 GCA_024280475.1 Alphaproteobacteria bacterium | reverse complement strand
GTTTGTTACCAGTTGAGATTTATGTAATGTCCCAGTGTGTTCTGATTTGTGATGACGACCCCGTCCAGCGCCGTCTTTTGACCGAAACCATCAAGCGGTTCGGCTACAAGACCAAAGCGGCAGCCAGTGGCGATGAGGCCCTTTCCATACTCGAAAGCAGTGCCGGTGAAAATATTTCCATTCTTTTACTCGATCTTGTCATGCCCGAAATGGACGGCATGGAAGTGCTCAAGCGCTTGCCCCAAAGCCCCAATCGCCCACCGGTGATCGTGCAGACCGCCCATGGCTCGATGGAAACAGCCATTAAAGCCATGCAGGCCGGGGCCAGTGATTTTGTCATCAAACCCGTCAGCCCGGAGCGTCTTGAAGTATCGCTGAAAAACGCTCTTAAAATTGATCTGCTGGAAGTCGAGATCAAGCGCATCAAGCGCAAGACCACCGGCACCATGACCTTTGATGATCTGATTATCAAAAGCCCCAATATGGATCGCGTTGTCGATCTTGGCGAACGCGCCGCTGGCTCCAATATCCCGGTTTTAATCGAAGGGGAAAGTGGCGTTGGCAAGGAAATGATCGCACGGGCCATCCAGGGTTGTTCGCAACGCGCCGGCAAGCCGTTTATCACTGTCAATTGCGGTGCCATTCCCGAAAACCTTGTCGAAAGCATATTGTTTGGCCATGAGAAAGGTGCCTTCACTGGTGCGGTTGCAAAGCGCGACGGCAAATTCGTTGAAGCGAACGGCGGCACCTTGTTTCTCGATGAGATCGGCGAATTACCGCTCGAAGCTCAGGTCAAACTTTTACGCGCCATTCAAGAAGGTGAAGTAGACCCCGTTGGTGCCAAGCGTCCCGTCAAGGTCGATATTCGCATCATCTCGGCGACCAACCAGGACATGATCAAGCTCGTTCAGGATGGCAAGTTCCGTGAAGATCTTTATTATCGTCTGAATGTCTTCCCCGTCATGATCCCGCCTTTGCGCGAGCGGGTCGAAGATACCCCTGATCTGGTGCGTCACTTCATCTCGAAGTTTTCGCTCGAAGAAGGCAAAAAAATTGATGGCATCAGCGAACAGGCGATGGAATTGATGCGGCGCTATCCTTGGCCGGGCAATGTACGGCAGATGGAAAATGCTATATTCCGTGCCGTGGTGCTGGCCGACAGACCAACTCTTGGGATCAACGAATTTCCGCAGATCGCCGCCCATGTGGAAGGCTTTGAAGCTGAAGTACCGCCCGCTCCCAAACCTGTTGAAAAACGCCCCGTCTATGACGGCCCGGCAATGATTGGTGAGACCAGTAACAAGCCCAATACCATTGAGCTAGCCAGAGACCAGACACAGATTGGCGATAAATCACAGATCGGCATCCCTATTCTCACCGACAATGGCGATGTCCGCCCGCTCGATGAAGTCGAAGCCGACATGATCCGCCTAGCGCTGGGGCGCTATCACGGACGCATGACCGAGATCGCCAAGAAACTGGGTATCGGCCGTTCTACGCTGTATCGCAAAATGCGCGAATTTGGCCTCGAAGCCAGTGCTTAGCATGGGCGATCGTTTTGAAATGATGAACCAATAGCCGATATGGCGCGACTAATAATGGGACGCGGCAACTGGCAGGCAGGAGGAGAAACTTGAAATAGCGGGATTGTTCAAGTCGAGGTACGTTATTCACACACCAACGCTCACTCTGTGCCCCTTTCGCACCAGAGTTAAGAGAAAACCTGACAGACTGTGTCTAAACCATGTTCAAAGCAAGGTTATATGGCTAATCTGCATGCAGAGGCTTTTGTGGCGGTAAAATCGTACCCATATATATTAATGTATCGGGTAGTAAAGGGTAGTATTCATGTTCAAGAAAACGCAAGGCTTAGCGTTTGTTTCGGGGTTTTTGGTGCTGTCTGGCCTGGGAATTAGTTCCACAATGGCTTTTCAAGCTGGAGAAGCTGTCGCAGCTTTCTCAACAAATAATCTAATTTCCAACGAACTAAAAATCAAACTTTCCGCGAAAAATCGCAAACGCAACAGGACCATGCGTGATCGTCGTGCCATGGCCAAGTTTTATGCAAAGCGTGATTTTCAAGCCATTTGGATAACCGGTGGACGCATAAACAAGCGCGCCCAGAAAGTTATGGATGAACTGATCAATGCGCGGCTTTATGGCCTTGATCCAAAAGACTACCGCCTACCGGTCTTGTCTGGAGATGGAGAAGAATCGATCGCTGGTGAGCTGGCCAATGCCGAGCTGATGATCAGCCAGGCTGCATTGATCTATATGCGCCATGCCAATGGCGGGCGATTTGATCAAACAGAATTGAGCCGTTTTCTTGATCGCAAGGCCAAAACTTTCAAAGCCAGCGACAAGCTGGCTGGATTGGCAGATGCGGATGATACCGCCGACTATCTGGTTGCCCAGCACCCAAGCCATCCACAGTTCAAGGCCCTCATGGCTGCCCTTGCAAAAACCAAAGCAACCACCAGCAATTCCGCAAAGCGGATCAGAATCCCACGGGGCCCCGTCCTCAAATATGGCATGAAGCATCCACAGATTGCGTTGATCCGTAAACGCTTGAATGTACATGTTAAAAATGATGTCATTGACCCAAGAGTATATGATGCAAAACTGGAAACAGCCATCATGGCGTTCCAGAAATCAGCTGGCCTCAGAGCAGAAGGCGTCATTGGCCTCAAGACCCGTTTTGCCCTGAATGCTCCCAAGCAAAATCGTTACAAGCAGATCATTGCAAATATGGAGCGCTGGCGCTGGATGCCTCGCGATCTTGGCAAGA
Source organism: Alphaproteobacteria bacterium (assembly GCA_024280475.1). GTDB lineage: Bacteria > Pseudomonadota > Alphaproteobacteria > Rhizobiales > JAKIUO01 > JAKIUO01. Next base: position 535 of record JAJRQA010000134.1, on the reverse strand, counting down.
CCCATATTCGGGTCAATATTCCCGAATTTAAAGTACGGGTGACAAGAAACAACAAGATTGTCCATACGGAGCGAGTGATTGTCGGTAAAAATACCAATAAAACACCAGTATTTTCTGATGTTATGGAAACAGTTGTCTTCAATCCCTACTGGAATATTCCCCAATCAATCATTTGGAACGAAATGAATGGCCGCATTCCAAATGGCTATGAAGGTGGTTATCGCAATGGCCGCATGTGGATCCGCCAGAAACCAGGTCCACGCAATGCACTTGGCCGGGTAAAATTTCTGTTCCCCAACAAACATGCTGTCTATTTACATGATACGCCAAGCAAATCACTGTTCAACAAGAACCGACGTGCTTTTTCGCATGGCTGTGTGCGGGTCAGAAATCCGCGCCGTCTGGCAGAGGTTGTATATGGCATAAATGGCTGGTCAAAAGCCAAAGCGGATCGCAAATGGACTTCAAGTGTAAATGCCCCAACAACACTGAGAACTAAAATACCAGTCCACCTCACCTATTTCACATTGTGGGC
>JAJRQA010000133.1 GCA_024280475.1 Alphaproteobacteria bacterium | reverse complement strand
GACAAGTTGCAAGAACAGGATATAGTGGCAAGACAGGCCAGGGAAATTTTCTTCCTGGCCTGTCGCCATGTTTGAATGATGAAATAATATTGGGTCGGTCTTACACAATGGCGAAACGCGATTATTACGAAACATTGCAGGTTGAAAGAGGGGCGAACGAAGCCGATTTAAAATCGGCCTTTCGCAAGCTTGCCAAGAAATACCATCCCGATGCCAATCAGGGTGACGACAGTGCCGAGAAGCGTTTCAAGGAAGTCGGCGAAGCCTATGAAGTCCTGAAAGACCCGCAAAAACGTGCAGCCTATGACCAGTATGGACATGCGGCCTTCGAAAATGGCATGGGTGGCGGTGCCGGTGGGCCAGGGCAGCATGGTTTTGGCGCGGACTTTGGCGCTTCGATGTCTGATATTTTCGAAGATCTGTTCGGGTTTGGCGGTGCTGCTGGTGGCGCACGTCGCGGTGGACGACAGCGCGGTGATGATCTGCGCTTCAATATGGAAATCACCCTCGAAGAAGCTTTCAAAGGCAAAAATGCCGAGATTAATGTGCCAACACCGCTTGCTTGCGAGACCTGTTCTGGTACCGGGGCCAAGAAAGGCACCAAACCTGTTTCATGTCGCACCTGTCATGGCTCGGGAAAAGTGCGGGCTGCGCAAGGGTTTTTCACCATTGAGCGCACCTGTCCTGATTGTCATGGCCATGGGGAAGTGATCGACAATCCCTGCACCGATTGCCGTGGCACAGGTCGCAAGGTTAAGGAACGTACCTTGAGCGTCAATATTCCCTCTGGCGTTGAGGATGGCACCCGTATTCGTCTGGCTGGCGAAGGAGAAGCCGGGGGGCAGGGCGGCCCGGCGGGCGACCTTTACATTTTCTTGTCAATCAGTACGCATCAGTTCTTCCAACGTGATGGCGCTGATTTGTTTTGCCGGGTTCCCATCGCCATGACATCGGCGGCGCTCGGCGGTCAGATTGAGGTGCCAACGGTCGATGGCGGACGTACTCGTGTGAAAATCCCGGAGGGCACAGAAAGCGGCAAGCAGTTCCGTTTGCGCGGCAAAGGTATGCCGGTTTTGCGCACCAGCAAGCTGGGCGATATGTATATTCAGGTGGAAGTCGAAACTCCCAAAAACCTGACGCGCAAGCAAAAGGACCTGATGAAAAATTTCAAAGACTCCTGCACCGACAAAAACCATCCCGATAGCGCTGGCTTTTTCGCCAGAGTGAAAGAATTCTGGAGCAATGCCGGAGCCTAGATCATGGAGTTAGATCCGTGAACAAGTTGAGGTGGCCGGTATATGAGCGAGCCAAAATCTGTCGCCGTGTCAGGCCAAGAAAAACCAAACCTGGCTCTATTGGCCCTGTTGGTCGGGGCGATCGGTATCTCGCTTTCTCCCATTTTCGTCCGTTTGAGCGATGTCGGGCCAAGTGTCAGTGCGTTTTACCGCACTGGGCTGGCCGTCCCCTTATTGCTGATCGGGCCATATTTTTTACCTGCCCCACAAAACCAGCAATCGCTGGTGCCAGCAACGAGGCGAGAGGGTTGGCTGCTCATATTGGCGGGAGTGTTTTTTGCTTTTGATCTGGCTTTTTGGCACTGGTCCATCCTTTTGACCTCGGTTGCCAACGCCACACTATTCCCAAATCTTGCGCCGGTGTTTGTGACGATTGCTGCGTGGATGTGGTTTGGTGAAAAAATAACAAAGGGCTTTTTGTTGGGGCTTTTGGTCGCCATTGCGGGAGCGGCACTTATCGCGGCTAATAGTCTGGGGCGAGCGGACAGCCATATTATTGGCGATCTTTTGGGCATTGTTACTGCCGTTTTCTATGCAGGCTACCTGCTTATTGTATCAAGGTTACGTAAGAATTTTGGGGTACGGGTGATCATGGTCTGGAGCTCGGGGGTCTCGGCCTTGCTGCTGTTGGCCTTGAGCTTGTTTACTGGAGTGGCGCTACAACCAGCATCTCTTTCTGGATGGATGATTTTGCTGGCACTGGCCGGCATCTCGCATGTTGGCGGACAGGGATTGATTGCTTATGCACTGGCTCACCTTCCGGTGTCATTTTCATCAGTAGGACTGTTGGTACAGCCAGCCTTGGCGGCTTTGTTTGGCTATTTGATCCTGTTTGAGCGCGTGGCCTTGTGGCAGGGTGTGGGGATCGTCACCATTCTGCTTGGTATCTATCTGGCCAAACGCAGCGCAGAGTTATAAACGCATAAATTAAATATATGTTTGTGAGGGTTGGCAAACCGATCTTCGTGACTATTATCTCTTCAAGTCGTAGCGCTATATATCGGCTATTTGGTAAAACTACCTGTTGGAGGACCTTCATGGGTGCATTGATCGATGTTGTAGAAGAATATCTACTTGAAATTGGTTGGAAATTTGAAAAAGATGACGATAGTGATGTCATCAAAACAGGCGTCAATGCTAAAAATGCCTCGTTTCGGCTGATTATTTATAGCCTTGAGGACAAGGACCTGCTCACCGTTTATGTAGCGCAGGACAATAATATTCCTGAAGATAAATTTGCGATTATCTGCGAATTTATTACCCGTGCCAATTATGGCTTGAATCTTGGCAATTTTGATCTCGACCTGGAAGATGGCGAACTTGGCTATAAAGTCGCTGTTGATCTTGAAGGCGGCTCCTTGTCAACGGATATGGTGGGCAATATGGTGGGGGCAGGGGTCTCGACCATGGATCAGTATTATCCAGGGCTGATGGCCGTTTTGTTTGGTAACGCAACGCCCGAAGAAGCCATTCTTTCCATTGAGCGACCTCCCACAACGCATTGATCGGGGCTGTATGATGATCACTCCCAAAGAGCGCATTATCGTGGCGCTTGATTTTCCGAACGTGAGCGAGGCGCGCGACATGTCCAATCGTCTCAAAGGACGGGTTGGAGTGTTTAAAATCGGCATGGAGCTTGTCTATTCCGGCGGGCTTGAGCTGGCTGTTGAGCTGGTGGAGGGCGGCGATCAGATATTTCTGGATCTCAAACTGCTCGATATCGGCCACACGGTGATGCAGGCCACCAAAGCCGTGGCGCGTCTTGGGGCTACTTTTTTAACCGTTCATGCGGTGGATGAAAAAACCATGACCGCAGCGGTTGAGGGACGCGGGGATAGCGCGCTCAAACTGCTTGGCGTCACGGTCATGACCAATCTCGACGGGCATGATCTGAAGCAACAGGGCATTGCAGAGCACTCGCCCTCGCAGCTGGCGATCAAGCGCGCGCAAATGGCCGCCAATTGCGGCTTTGAGGGGGTGATTACTTCTGGCCATGAAGCAAGCGCCATACGTGATGCCATTGGCGCCGATAAATTGATCATAACGCCAGGTATTCGTCCAGCAGGCGCTGATATTGGTGATCAAAGCCGCGTTATGACCCCGGCCCGCGCCTTGAGCGCTGGAGCCGATTATCTGGTCATTGGCCGCCCCATTACGCAAGCAGATGATCCAGTTGCTGCAGTCGAGGCAATCGCCGCACAGATTGAAGCTGGCGCATAATGACGAACCCTCACCCTCACCCTCTCCCAGGGTGAGGGGGTGTAATCTCATAGTTTGCCATGAGCCCATCAGTTTAATATTGAGCAAAACACTCCCATTGCGCCATAAACCTGCCTATCTCCGCTGACATGCTCAAAACATGTTTAAATTGATCAAAATCGTTTGCGGACTACTGGTCCTGCTTGTGCTGGCAGAGACTGTCAGCGCGCAGAGCGCGACACTCGCGCAAAGGCTCAATACTGCGGCGCTGGCTCGTCTTGCGTCAAATGTGACCTATGACCCCGCCTATGTGAGTATCAAATATCCTATGGGGGATGTACCGGCTCATACCGGCGTATGTTCTGATGTGATCATTCGCTCTTACCGGGCGATTGGGTTGGATCTGCAAGAGCTGGTGCACAAGGATATGCGCCGTGCCTTTGGCAAATACCCCAAGCGTTGGGGCTTAAAGCGTACCGACAAAAACATCGACCATCGCCGTGTTGCCAATCTGCGGGTG
>JAJRQA010000132.1 GCA_024280475.1 Alphaproteobacteria bacterium | reverse complement strand
GCAGGCACGCTCAAAACAGGCGCGCAATTTACGCTTTCATAGCTTCTTTTGAGATATTAAGTGGAATGAACAATGATCATTCGAGGTGAAAGTGTTGCAGACCATGACGCAATAAGAGCACTTCATTTAACGTCGTTTCCAAGCGACAGCGAAGCTGATCTCGTTGAAGCCTTGCGAGCGGATGGAGACGCAGAAATATCATTGGTTGGGGATGTCGAGGGTCAGCTCATTGGCCATGTGATGTGCTCGAAAATGCAAGCACCATTTAAAGCTTTGGGGCTGGCACCTGTTGCAGTTCATCCCGTTTTTCGCAGACGCGGGTTCGCGCAAATGCTTATTCAAGCCGCCCTTGCACAAGCAAAAAAAGCAGGATGGGAGGGGGTCTTTGTACTCGGCGACCCAAAATATTATCGAAGAATTGGATTTAGCGCTGAGCTGGCCGCCAGATTTCAATCACCCTATGCCGGTCCCTACCTGATGGCCCTGTCTTTGCAAACGTTGCAAAATGAGACCCTGCCCGCACAAACGGGCGACATCAAATATGCCCCCGCATTTGCAGCGTTAAGTTGAAACAGATCGAGATAGTTGCTTGGCTAGCGCTCAAGCATTGATATTGTCAGGCCCATCGGTGGCATCATTGCCCTCATTGGCATCCTCAGGGGCGGCCTTTGGTTTGCGAGGGCGTGGTTTACGCTTGGGTTTTGCGGTAACTGGCGCATCCCCGTTGCCATTGCTATTGATCAAGGGCTGATCTCCGGTACCTGGAATAGAGGCTTCAGATTTTTGAGCTGGCGCGTACGTATCTTCTTTAGGAAGTCTTGGGCGCCGGTCATTATTGCGGTCTGATTTGCCGTTATTTACTTTGCCAGACTGAGCGGCAGCTTGCTCTTCCTGCTTGGCCTGAGCCGCTTGAATGATGCGATTATAATGTTCGGCATGTTGGAAATAATTTTCTGCCGTTACGGGATTCCCTGCCGACAGGGAATCTCTTGCGAGCGCCATATATTTCTCGGCAATATGAGCCGCTGATCCCTTGATTTTTACATCTGGACCATTGGACTCATAATTCCGCGACAACGGATTATTCGACCGGTTATTGGTACGGCCGCGCCCTCGGTTTCTTCTGTTCTGCTGTCCCTGTCTCATAAGGCCCCTGCCTTTACTTTAACATGTAGTCTGCGATCTGGCATTTGATTTTTGCCTTCAAGCAGTGATCACCAAAACCGCTTCGGTGATCTAGTTTTTAGATTTCAAACAAGAAATTAAACTCGCAGCATTCCCAACCAGATCTGCTGGCTGCTCATCAAAGCGCCAAGCGCAGAGCACCATGAATACTGCGATCAATCCCCCTCGCGACGATTTTTCTTAAATCAAGTCCTCTTCTGGGACCAACTCTTTTTTGAGGTCTGTTCAACTCAAAATCATATATTAATATAGGGGCCGGTTCTCGCTAAATACGTAATGAAAACAATTGCTTGATTCAAACACCGCAACACCGTTCCAAATACCTTTAGTAATCACGATCACGCATGTCCATGCGCGGCCCGAAAAATACAATAAGTACGCCCAACCGGCTTCCTCATTCCATATCATTCGATCAATGCCGTGGCGCAGTCAATCGGCTTGTCCTCAAGATGGTTTTGCGATCGTCAAAGCAACTTATATATCTACTGCCCGATCTTTATTCCTTCACTGACTTTTTCGCGTAAAGCCCGAGGTTTGACGTTTTATTCCAGTCTGCTTCCAGACTATTGCGTTTCGCCTTGATAACAACTGGATGATTCGTCTCTTGCCCAATATAATAGCCTTTCAAGTCTAGCTTGTACAAGCTTATTTTTCGCAATGGGCGTAATCGTGTTTTTGCCTTAACGCGCGGCGCCACGTGTTGATGCCGCCAACGCCCGTATGTGCCCCGCCAAATCCCTATATTGACCGCTTAAACCACCAATGCCCTCCAGGCCCGCCTCTTTGAGGAGCGCCATGACCTCGATATGCTGCCCCTCACCAATCTCGAAAATGACAATGCCACCCGGGCTCAAAACCTTGGTCAATTGGGGGATAATCTCGCGATAAGGGTCAAGACCGTCGGGGCCACCATCAAGCGCCCCATGGGGATCAAACAGCGCCACATCAGGGGCCAATTTCTCAATATCATCATGACGAATATAGGGGGGATTACAGATCACAAGATCAAACTGTTCCTTGCCCTTATCAACCATGCCATCCAACCAGTTTTGCACCCGAAAACGGACGCGATCGCCGCAGCCAAGGCGCTTGGCATTGGCTGTCGCCACTTCAAGGGCCGGTGCGCTAATATCAATCCCCATGCCAGAAGCCTTGGGAAATTCCAGTAATAGCGAGATCAACAAGGCGCCTGATCCCGTTCCAAGATCCAGAAATCTTAGTTTATCATGATGTTTTTGCGGCAAAGGTTGGCGCGCTGCCAAAAGTTCCAGGGCTGCCTCGATCAACGTTTCGCTATCGGGACGCGGATCAAGCACATGGGGGCTAAGGCGAAATTCGTGCTTCCAGAACCCACGTTCACCAACGATCCTTGAAATGGGCTCCCCCGCCATACGGCGCGCCAGTCTTTGAGCAATCTCGCTTAGCTCTTGCTCGCTCAACAAACGATCCGGCTCTAGAAAAAAGGCGGCCCCTCGTAGCCCCAATGCATGGGAAATCAACAGGCGGGCATCAAGTTCTGGCGTCAAAACGCCGACCTTTTCAAGCACCTGGATGACATTTCGGCAACAGGTGCGAAAATGCGTTGGAAGCGGTTGCTCAGTCATTGATGGGCTCATTCATCGCAGCCAGCTGTTCCGCCTGGTGCTCATTGATGAGCGCATCAACAACTTCATCCAGCCCATCCCCCGCCAAGATGCCTTCCAATTTGTGTAAGGTCAGGCCAATGCGATGATCCGTGACCCGTCCTTGCGGGAAATTATAGGTGCGGATGCGCTGCGAGCGGTCCCCCGAACCCACCTGACCACGGCGCTCGGCGGCGCACTCGCTATCAATTTTTTGACGCTCAAGATCGTAGAGACGCGACAGCATTACTTTCATCGCCTTGGCGCGGTTTTTATGCTGACTTTTCTCGTCTTGCTGGGTGACAATGGTACCCGTTGGAATATGGGTGATACGCACGGCACTATCGGTCGTATTGACCGACTGACCACCCGGGCCTGAGGCACGGTAAACATCAATGCGCAGATCGGCTTCATTGACGTCCACATCCACTTCTTCAGCCTCTGGAAGCACAGCAACTGTAGCGGCGGAGGTATGAATACGTCCCCCTGATTCAGTTTCGGGAACCCGCTGCACCCGGTGCACCCCGGACTCATATTTCGTGCGGGCGCACACGCCCTTGCCCGTCACACTGGCGATCACTTCCTTGAAACCGCCCTGGGCGCTCTCATTGGCCGACATGATCTGCAATTTCCAGCCATTCAAATCCGCATATCTTTGATACATGCGATACAGACTACCGGCAAACAAGGCCGCTTCGTCGCCGCCTGTCCCTGCCCGCACCTCTAAAATGGCGCTCTTGTCATCGGCGATATCGCGCGGTAGCAAATGGATCTGCAATTCATGATCAAGGCGATCGATTTTCTCAACCAGTTCGCCCTTCTCCAGTTCCGCCATCTCGGCCATTTCAGCGTCCCCATCGGCATCAGCCAGCAGCTCGGTCAGATCCGCGATCTCACTCAACGCGGCGCGCATTTCCTTGATGGTGGCAACCATTGGGTCAAGCTCAGAAAATTCTTTTGACAGCTTGACGAAAATCTCTTGCTCTGGCGCAGCCGACAGCTCGTCCTGGATTTGCTGCCAGCGATCAACCATATGGTCGAGTTTTTCTTTGGGTATGGTGGGCATAATATTCCGGTTTTCCGTATAGAGGATGAATGATCGCAGAGTGAAGAGCGCCCCATGGCGACGCGCAAACAAGCCAATAATTATATGTTAAACCAGACCTTGATCTGTATCACCAGCGTTTCCCAGCTCATCAGCGCCAATGATTTCAAGGCCTCATAGCCCTGGGGATCATGAACCGTCAGCCACATGACATATCCGGCGCCCAATATGATCAGCATCAGCACGAACTGTACGAGAAAAACGAATACACCGCTTTTACGTCTGTTCGCAACCAGACGGGTCGGAATTTCGTCATTTATGCTGGCATTCTCGGGTGCGAATGCCCTCATATCCCCATATCCTGGAGCAAATTGCTGGCTTTGTAATGGCTGTAGCTCTTCTTGAAATT
>JAJRQA010000131.1 GCA_024280475.1 Alphaproteobacteria bacterium | reverse complement strand
TACGATGAAAAAAACTATCATCATTGCTGCTATCATTTCAACTGCTGCTGTTCTTGGTGCTTGTCGTGAGCGTCACGAGCCACTTAAAGGCATCGGTGAGTATGTTGCACCTGTTTCACAGGTAAAATAACTTTGCTTTTTGGTAGTGCGCGATGCCTGCCAAAACAGTATTATAGAAAGCCACGCTTTCCTGCTTGTCAGGGGCGTGGTTTTTTTATGTGAGAAATTTGAGCTTTTCTGCGCGCGTAGGCGTTTTTCCCAGCAACTCAAAAGATCGCTAAAGATGGACCCTCGACAAATATGCGGGGGGAATCCAATGCCCCGAATACATCCTGTGAGCGCATATTTTCAAGGATGACGAGGGGGAGCTGTCCATCACCAACCGTCATCCCGGAATTTTTATGGCCTGGATGATCATTTTATTTAAGGACCTCGACCCATTAAAATATCCGGGATCCATTTTTTAAAATCGCGCGCCTTGCCGCTCAAATATTCCCCCATAATTTTCCCTCTCGCGCAAATTCTGACCATTTCAATGATCAAATGATATTCAACAAAACCATCACATAAATATCATCCCCTTGTTAACCATAAGCTTTTGCGCTTTGTTAATCTCGCATGCCTATATCTCCACCCCGGCAGAAGTAAAGCATCACACAACCACCCCGCTTTTGCCCAGATATGGTCATGAACGACCTGCAAACAGAACAATAGTCTTGAATGGGGTGTATTGTATTGGGGCCCAGCGATCAGGTTTGATCCGCTAATGTCATTTTGGACACTGCAACAGGGGCTCGCAATAATGTGAGCCGGGAGATAAGATATGACCACGAATTACAAAGCCAATCACATGAAGAAAATGGTTGGTATCATCACTGTTTTAAGCGTAGCTCTCATACTCGGCGCCTGTTCGTCAAAGAAAAAAGGCGGCGCATACGGCCTTAACGGCAGTGCAAACGGTGGCGACCCCAATGCGGTTGGCTATAAAGGCCCCGTCACCCCTGGCACCCAGCGAGATTTTACAGTGAATATCGGCGATAAAGTCTTTTTCAAAACCGATAGCGCCAGCTTAACGCCCGACGCTCAGGAGACCTTGCGCGGCCAAGCCAAATGGCTCAATCAATATCCCAACCACACCATCACGGTTGAAGGCCATTCCGATGAGCGTGGCACCAGAGAATATAATCTAGGTCTTGCTGCCAAACGTGCCCAAACAGTCAAAGGCTTTCTGGCACGCCAAGGTGTCAACTCGGCCCGTCTGCGCACGCTTTCTTACGGCAAAGAACGCCCCGTCGCCACTTGCAATGACATCTCATGCTGGTCGCAAAACCGCCGCGGCGTAACGCTACTCAATCGGCGTGGGTAAATCCATCAGAGGGTTGAAAAACTAATCACCTATGAGGCGCGCAGAAAAGGGCGAGCCCCTTTCAACCCCGACTTAACTGATCATTTCTGCACTGCAGCTGTGAGCTTACCCTCATTATAGGGCCATTTTTTCAGATCGTAGCACCATTGTGGAACGGCTGGCGACAGGTGATATTTCTCGCGTTGCTTTCTTGTCAAACAGCGTGGCACTACCCACCGCACATGATCTACAAGTTCCTGCGTACCGGGGAATATTTCCCATAATGCGGCCACGTCCCTTGCCGTATCCCAAGCAAGCAACATCGATGTCTTCCGATCTATTTCAAGGCTATTTAATCGCGGTGCAATCGATTGGCGATCTCTTGACATTGTCAACGCGGCGATTTTACGTCCCGATCCAGCATCAAAAAAGAGGGCATCCCTGGCACCCGTTACCAACCGCGTTCCATCCTTGCTAAAAGACGCAACCCGGGCACCTCGTGCGTGGCCTTCAAGTACGTTAACCTGCTCACCCGTGCGGCCGTTCCACAAGTGCATGCGTCGATCGCTCAACCCTGCCGTCAATACGCGCGCTCCATCATGAGTAATTTTGCCCAAGTAAATTAGATCGCGATGCCCCCCCAGAATACCAATACGTCGCCCTGTTCGAAAATCGTGTAGCCAGCCGGTTTTTCCTTTGGTCGTCAGCAGGAGGGTATTATCGCCACTTAAGGCGGCTCCGGACACCAGATATCCATCAATCCGTGCGAGGCTTTTGCCATCGGACACACTGTAAATAGTGGTTCCGCCTTTCCCATCTCTTACATCACGCTTCCCGTCAGGACTGTTGAACCTGTTCCAACTCTGCAACTCCTGGCCGGGTGGAAAAGAAATGACCTTGCCATCATGCGCAGACCATACGCGGCCAAATTTTTCTCCTTCATAAGTGATCAGAATATTGTTGTCATGACGCGAAAACTGCCCCCCGTTTATATTCCTTTCGCCCCCGGTCAAAGTCGCCATCTTGACACGTGTTTTCATATTCCAGAGCGTTGCAACCCTCTTTCCAAAGACCAATAACCGACTCCCGTCCGCGTTAAAAACAGGGGATGGATCCCTGCTCTTGCTGTTTGTCAAGGGGCCGGTGTCCCGGCCTGACTGCGTTTTCCAAAGCCGCAATTCGCCGTCGCGATCACGTGACAGGATATGACGGCCATCTGGACTGAGAGTCGCATTACGAATATTCTTCTTCCCACCTATCTCTTTCACAAATTTTCCCTGGCCTGCGTTCCATAAATTAATCGATGACCCCCACGATTCAATCAGCCAAGTAGCCTTTTTTGAATGAGACAGATATTTTCCGCTTTGAAAACCAAGAATTTTTTCTTCAGAATCCAGATCCACCCGTTGTTGACAGGTACCGGCATCCCATACCGCCGCTTTAATGCCTTTCTCCGGGCGGTAAAAACCAAAAATTCTCTCACCATCCGAGCTGAAGAAATGTTTGGAGAACCCTCCTTTATCGATGTGAATGCCGCAAATCTTGTGACCGGTACGCGCATCCCATATCCTCATCACTTCTGTTGGGTCATTATCGGGGCCATTCTCGGAGTGAGTCGCAAATTTGCTGCCATCAGGGCTAAAGACAGCGAATGTAGAAAAAGTAGACCC
>JAJRQA010000130.1 GCA_024280475.1 Alphaproteobacteria bacterium | reverse complement strand
CTTGATACCAAGCGAGATACGGCGCTTGTCTGGATCGACCGCCAAGACTTCCACTTCCAGCTCTTCACTGGTGGAAACCAGCTTGCCAGGATGGATGTTTTTGCGGATCCAGCTCATTTCAGAGACATGCACCAGACCTTCAACACCAGCCTGCAATTCGATGAAAGCACCATAATCAGTGATATTGGTGACCTTGCCCTGCAGACGTTGGCCAATAGGGAAGCGCTCTTCAACACCATCCCAGGGATCCTGCTCAAGCTGCTTGATACCAAGGCTGACGCGCTGGTTCTCAGGATTGATACGCAGGATCTGCACCTTGACATTATCGCCAACAGCAATGATTTCGCTGGGGTGATTGACCCGGCGCCATGCCATATCTGTGACATGCAACAAACCATCAATGCCGCCAAGATCGATAAACGCACCATAATCGGTAATGTTTTTGACCACACCCTCGGTAACCTGACCCTCTTCGAGACGGGCCACAACTTCGGAGCGCTGTTCAGCTCTTGTTTCTTCCAGAACGGAGCGACGTGAAACCACAATATTACCGCGGCGCTTGTCCATTTTGAGAATTTCAAAAGGCTGCGGCTGGTTCATCAGCGGCGTGATGTCTCTGATCGGGCGTACATCAACCTGGGACCCGGGCAAAAACGCAGATGCGCCATCCAGATCGACCATGAAGCCACCTTTGACCTTGGAGAAGATGAAGCCTTCGACTTTTTCCTCGGCCTCAAACTGTTTCTCAAGACGGATCCAGCTTTCTTCGCGTCGCGCTTTTTCACGGGACAGCTGTGCATCACCAAGAGCGTTTTCGATCCGCTCAAGATAAACTTCAACCTTGTCACCAATATTGATTTCGGGATCACGCGCGCCGGGAGTGGCAAATTCTTTATAAGGGACGCGGCCTTCGGTTTTGAGGCCCACGTCAATAACCACGAGGTCTTTTTCAAGGCCGACTACGGTGCCTTCAACGACCTTCCCCTCCATCATATCATCAGCGCCGAACGTCTCGTTCAGCATGGCTTCAAAATCGTCAAGAGAAGGATTCATCGTGCTATCAGCACCGGTTTGAGTTGTCATTAAGTTTGTTCCTAACATCAGAGCCCGTCCAAACCGTTGTTTTAAAAGTCTGGGCATCAGAACCAACGTTTTCACGCTGTTAAGGTTCCGGTTAAAGGAGCAGGCTCGCTCGCTTTGGTTTGTGTTTCAAAAAATGAGCTATGCCACTACCGGTCAAATCCAGGCTTTTTGATCGATCAAAAAGTCCTGTCATCACGATAATATCGTAACTCGTGGTTTTCGTTCTATATAAAGCCCCCATTGTAAACCCAAGGGACACTATCGGACATTTTGCAAACAAAAAACAGGCGGAACGACTTAATCCGTCTTCCCACCATCCCCATATGCGCGCTCGATTAGCTCGATTGCGGCTTTATAAGAACTTTCTATATCCAAATTTGTCGTATCTAGCAAGTGTGCATCACGAGCTTTTACGAGGGGCGAGCTATCGCGGGAGCGATCACGCTCATCACGCTTTTGCAAATCGGCCAGAACCTGCGCCTCGGTGATCGTCAATCCTTTGGCCGCAAGCTCCAAAAAACGCCGCCGGGCCCGCACCTTCGTGTCGGCCTTTATGAACAGTTTAACATCCGCATCCGGGCAAACCACAGTGCCGATATCGCGGCCATCCAACACGGCACCTTTGGTCCCCTCACAAAAGCGGCGCTGATACGCCAATAGTTCTGCTCGCACCTGCGGGATCGGTGCCACCAGACTTGCTGCCTCGCCAATGCCTGGTTCGCGTAATTTGGGATCATTGAGACTGGCTGGGTCAATATTTTGCGCGGCCCTTACCGCCTCGGCGACATTTTCGAGATCATGCCCCGCCGCCAGCAAATCGCGCGCGGTCGCCCTGTAGAGCGAACCCGTATCAAGAAATGGCAGATCGTAATGTCCCGCTATTTTGCGCGCCAGCGTGCCCTTGCCCGATGCCGCTGGTCCATCCACCGCAATAATCAAGACAAATCTCCCTCGCTGGCCATGTCATCATAGCGCGCCCCAAGGCCTTCCATCATCGATAAGAAACTGGGAAAACTCGTATCAATGATCGAGACATCATCAACCTGCATGCTTTGTTGCGAACCAAGACCAAGGGTCAGGAACGACATGGCAATGCGGTGATCCATATGGGTTGCAACCGTGCCACCTCCTCGCACAACACCGGTGCCCCCTGCTCCCTCGACAATCAGCGTATCGCCATCAATTGTCGAGACAACGCCCGCTTCATCCAGACCAGATTTTGTCGCCGCCAGCCGATCGCTTTCCTTGACCCGCAATTCTTCAAGTCCTTCCATGCGCGTTTCTCCAGACGCATAGGCGGCCACAACGGCCAGACAGGGATATTCATCAATCATCGACGGGGCGCGCTCTGGTGGCACAACAACGCCTTTAAGAGGGCTGTGTCTGACATGAATATCAGCAACCGGTTCGCCAGCTGCATCGCGCTTGTTTTCAAACACAATATCAGCGCCCATCTCGACAAGGGTCTCGTAAAAACCGGTGCGGGTCGGATTGATCAAGACATTGCGCACGATAAGATCGGAATCTGGCACAATCAGCGCCGCTGCGACCACAAACGCTGCCGAACTTGGATCGCCGGGCACGATGACATTACAGCCCTGCAATTCAGCATCGCCAGTGATGGTGATCTTGCGCCCCGCCGGACCAAAGGGTTCCACACCTATGGAGGCTCCAAAGTGGCGCATCATGCGTTCCGAATGATCCCGCGTCGGTTTGGGCTCGATGATCGTTGTCTCGCCGGACGCCTGCAGGGCAGCAAACATAATAGCGGACTTGACCTGTGCCGAGGCCACAGGCAACTCATAGTGAATTGGCACAAGATCATGGGAGCCGCGCAACTCGAGTGGCAGCACGTCCTGGTTTTGGCCAGTAATCTCCAGCCCCATCTGCTTGAGAGGCGTTAGCACACGACCCATGGGGCGGCTCGATAGTGAGCTATCGCCAATCAGTTGCGCGCTCAAATCATGCCCCGCAATCACGCCCATCATCAATCGAACGGCCGTGCCCGAATTACCAAAATCAAGAGGTTTGTGGGGCTGCAGCAATCCTGACGTACCGCGCCCTGTAACGCGCCAGTTTTTGCCATTACGCTCAATCACCGCTCCCAGCTCGCGCAATGCCTGTGCGCTGGCCATGATGTCGGCCGCTTCAAGCAGGCCAGAAACATGTGTCTCGCCAGAGGCCAGCGCTCCCAGCAAAAGAGCCCGATGAGAAATGCTCTTGTCACCCGGCATCGATACTTCGCCCATGAGGCTTTGTGCTCGTTTCACGCGCAAGGGTTTTACAGCATCTGTTTGCATAAAGTTCCCAAATTCTTTCTGTTTATGACCCTTATTGCCTCCCAAAAGCGGAAAAAACAAAAAATGCCATGCTAATTTGACAATTCCTTTTGACACCAGCGACACATCATGGCAATCCATCTTTTCTTTATCTCATCTGTAAACTCCAGAGGAAATGCACCATGTCGAGCAAAGCTGCGCGCGGAACCAAACGTCTTTGTGAAGGCTGTGGAGCAAAATTCTACGACCTCAACAACACTCCCATCATCTGCCCCATGTGCGAGG